>NZ_ATVC01000119.1 GCF_000420525.1 Aquaspirillum serpens DSM 68 | reverse complement strand
CCGACCAGGTTGGGGCAGAAGAAGCCTATCTGATTGTCTTCGACCGCCGCGATAAGCTGTCGTGGGAGGAACGCTGTTGGCAGTTAAAACGGCAACACGGTGAGCGTGATATTGCTGTTTGGGGGATGTAGATGAATACCGAGAAATTCTTTAATAACGCTGGGCCATCGGTCGCCGATCAGCACTATATGCTCGATCCACTCAAGCGAATTGATATTGATGAAGTCGAGGCGATGATTCGTCAACAGCGTTATTTTGTGCTCCACGCCCCACGCCAAACCGGTAAAACCACCGCCCTATTAGCGTTGATGAATCATTTGAATGCCAAGGGTGAGTACCGAGCGTTATATTGCAATATCGAAAATGCCCAGACCGCACGTGATGATGTGAAAAATGGGATGCGGGCGATTTGTGGTGCTTTGGTGAATAGTGCACGTTTCTATCTAGAAGAAAATCGTCTTGGTGGTTGGCTGGAGTCAATTTGGCGCGAACAAGGCGAAAATGGTGTTTTTCGTACCCTACTAGAACGCTGGTGCGCCGCCGATCCCCGTCCAGTGGTCTTATTTTTAGATGAAGTCGATGCCCTAGTCGGCGACACTCTTATTTCATTACTGCGGCAGATCCGCGCTGGATATGCTCAGCGTCCATTAGCTTTTCCGCAAACGGTGATTTTATGTGGGGTGCGAGATGTGCGGGATTACCGCATTCACACCGGACACAATGAAATCATCACCGGTGGTTCGGCGTTTAATATCAAAAGTGCTTCTTTGCGAATGGGCAATTTCAGCCGAGAAGAAACCATTGCCCTATGGCAACAACACCAAACCGCTACCGGCCAATGTTTTGATCCTGCGATTTGGGATGAGTTATGGCAAGACACCGAGGGTCAACCGTGGTTGGTGAATGCGCTAGGTCATGAATGCACTTGGTGTGATCGATCAGCGCGTGATCGCACGGTGCCGATTACCCTCGACCGTTATAAAGCCGCCCGAGAGCGGTTGATCTATAGCCGAACCACTCACCTGGATCAGTTGACGGATAAGTTGCAAGAGCCACGGGTGAAGCGGGTGGTGGTGGCGTT
>NZ_ATVC01000118.1 GCF_000420525.1 Aquaspirillum serpens DSM 68 | reverse complement strand
ACCCCCACCCAGCCTCCCCCTGATTTCAGGGGGAGGGGTAAAAAAAACCGCCCCACCCAATCAAGGGCGAGGCGGTTCGGGATTACATACGGCGGTGTTTTGCCGTTTTGCCGATGTGGTGGGCACAGAAATATACCTATTACAATGAACTACAGATAAAGATCTTTAACCATTAGCACCGTTGCAGGCGTACGCTGATCTTTCTTTTCTCGTCGGTCAGCTAGGCTTTCCACGAAACCCATTTTTTGATAGAAGGCGATTACCTTGGGTTGGTTAACTGCATCCACAGTCAGCACTCGAACAGCAAACGGAGCTTCAATTACTAGACCACAGATTAAATTAACAATTGCTTCACCTATACCTCGTGACTGCAGATCTGAAGCAGTAGCCAGCTTGGTTAGTTTGACAGCTGGATAGTAGCTGATCGGTGCATCAAAAGGCAGTCCAAGTTCTAATTCTTCAAACTCTGTCAGGCGAACGGAATCAGCAGACAAGCTGAAGTAACCGGCAGGTGTTTTCCTTCCTGGCACAAATACCACCACGGTACTGGTGATCCCATGTTCATCATAATCTCGTGCGTTCTCCAAGAGGAATTCGTCGAGCTGGTCACGTCCGCAGGTAAAACGCTTGAGGACCTCATTATCGACATCACGGACATGGCGAATGACGAGGTCTGCGATTTCAACGGTCATTGGCCGCCGTAGGAAGAGGACGAGCAAAAGCAGCACGTGCGGCAGTTGCTAAGTCTGCTAGTTCCTTGCGACGCTTATCTGTTAGGCTCACGCGACCAAGTCGTTGTAGCAGCTCACGGCTAGCTTCAGGGCCCAGTTGTGGGGTTGCTTGGAAGGCTGCAGGTTTCATGACAGTTACTCATTGTTGCAGAGAGAGAGCTATTTTCCCACAAGTTAAAGAACTTGGCATCTTTGGTCGTCAAAAGTGGGGCAAACAAGGGCAATGAATGAGACAGATAGTTCAATGAATACAATATGTTATTGGTTGGTTGATCGTGGTTTTGACCCCC
>NZ_ATVC01000117.1 GCF_000420525.1 Aquaspirillum serpens DSM 68 | reverse complement strand
AAACAAAAAATGTCCAATTACGTGTTCTTGTATCTCTCTTTTCACTCATGTTATAATTACCTCACTTATAAGTATAATTTATTTCTTAGTCGCCATTTGCCCTGGCGACTATTTTTATGCCTTTTTTTGTTCATTAACCCACATTGTAATCAAAGCAGATTTACTTAAACCTGTTTCTTTAGATAAAACTTCTATTTTTTCAAAAACTTCTTGATTCAAAGTTATCATAATTCGTTTTTTTTCTTGTTTTTCAGCCATATTTTTTCACCTCAACAATTTTCTATAAATACGAATTCCCTTATAAAACAATCTAACACATTTATAACTAAAGTGTAAGAAATTTATGCATTTTTATCGAAAAACCGGGTTGAGCCTTACTCTCCGTTGATGTTTCGCGATTTATACCCTTTCAGCCTTAGAGGCGCAAGGGATACAGAGTTTTGACCTCTGACCAGTGACCAACCTAGGGGGGGTCGTAGTTGCCCCCCTAGGTTCGAAAAATCCAAAGATTAAATACAAAAACAGTAATCAAAAATGTGATTACCAAAATCCATAAATCAAATCCAAACTTCAATTAACTTGTAATTTAATTTCCTTTTGACTTCACGATATCGAAAGTAATGATTTGGATTGGTTGTTAACTTGGATTAATCCAAGTTACAACTGCACCAATCGCTACTGAAGTAGCTATCATTATTTCTTTGCTCGTCAAAAGTATTTCTCATATCACAAGTTAATTAAAGTTTTGGCAAGCTTCGTATTTGCTAGCCACTTCATTCGCTAACGCTCATTTCGTTCTGCAAATACCCTTGCTGGGATTATATCCCAGACCCTTTATTTTTGCTAACGCAAAAAGCTAGCCATTTTGGCTAGCTAATTCAAATTCATCTAATTCTATGTCTAATAGATTTAATATAATTATTCATAATAAACGCTGAATTATCACAAAGTAACGGAAACCAATCATCAAATCTATTTTCCATAGCATAATCTATTAAGTCTTGAATCTCATCAATATCATTTTCTTTAACAAAACTAATCATTTCTTTAATTAATTGATATCTCTCTCCAGAATTGGCAGAAAGATATATTAAAGGATCAGCACCAGCATGACCTATTATTTCACTCTTACTATACTGAAACTTATTAGGATCATCCATATGAGCAAAATAACGCACCATACCTTTCAGATCCATAACCTTTTGAGGATTTGGTGCCTTTAACCTTA
>NZ_ATVC01000116.1 GCF_000420525.1 Aquaspirillum serpens DSM 68 | reverse complement strand
GGTTGAGGAAGGTTTGGAACAACCGTGCTAGTGTGGCTTCTACGCCGTTATGAGTCAGGTGAAGGATGTCGCCGTTATCGAAGGCAATGGATTCCACGTTTTGTAAGCTCAACATCGCCCCATCGTTAAGACGGGTGATTTCCAAGGTATTGCCATTACGTTCCAGTGCATAGTCTGCCCGTGTGGTTATCAGTTTGAGCACGTCATGCCCTTTGCCACCATCGACATTCAACGCCAAGCCCATCGGCAAATAGCCCATCTCATTACCTTCGCCGCCGGTGAATTGGCGATTGGCGGTGATGTTGAGCACGTTCGGATCGTATTCAGCGGTAAACACTTCGCCATAGCGAATGGTGAGGTTATCGCCGCTGTCGAATTTGACCAGTTCGACATCGAGTAAACGATCAACTTCACCGGTGGTGTTGTGTGTCAACACCACGGTATGACCATCAATACTGATGGTGTAGTCAGTTTGTGCACCGCTTTGGATGGCAGTGTCGTTGCCAAAGCCGCCATTGAGTCGGTCATTGCCAGCACCGCCGGTTAAGCTGTCATTACCCGCACCGCCATAAACAGTGTCATTGCCGGTATCACCGTTTATGGTGTCATTGCCACCCAGTGAACCGACGGTATCATCACCGCCGCCACCGGAGATGGTGTCATCGTCGGCACCTAACACGATGAATTGTTTTTGGTTATCGCCGACTGCCACGTTTTGCCCTTGTCCACCGACGGCGCGTACTTCACCGACAATGGCGATAAAGTCGATGTTGTGAACCTGAATCACGGTGCCTTTCGGCAGTTGGCTGACATCCAGCACCACCGCTTGTTTGCCATCATTTTTGGCGTTGTTGCCGTTGATGATAATCGGGGCCGATGGCGCACCATTGCTGTTGGCAGGGACGGTTGGTGTGATCGATTTCACCACCAGTTTGTCATCATTTTGTAGCAGGTTGAGGAAGCTATTGCCGTTGTCTTTCATTTCCTGCTGGTTGTTGTTGCCGGTGTTTTTTTGTTCGATCCGGCGCAACAATTCCGCCACAGCATCGTTCTTGCTCAATGGCTCGGCTTTACCTTCTACCGTCATCCCGACCCCAGTCGGGACACTCACTGTCAACAATGCTTCACCCGCAGCGTTTTTCACTACCGGAATATCGGCGTGGGTTTGTTGGGCGGTGGTGGGATCGTCTTGGCGTTCATCTGTGACAACAGGAATCGTCATCACACGAGTTCCGTCGGTCTGTACAGTTTCATTTACCGTCACCCCGTCAAATGTGCCAGTTGGTGTTGGCGTTGGTACGGGAGTCGGTACTGGTGTCGGTACTGGTGTCGGTACTGGTGTCGG
>NZ_ATVC01000115.1 GCF_000420525.1 Aquaspirillum serpens DSM 68 | reverse complement strand
TATATGTATTTTTGTATGCAAATATTTTACTATTATTTTTTTATTCTTTTATTAGACATAAATAAACCGCCTTATTACCTTTTATTATAAGGTTTAAGACGGTTATAGTTATTTTATTCTATCCATATGGCCATGATAATTATAAGGTGTTCCACCTAATTCGTGATAACGGTCATACATATAGCCGCTTAGCTCTTCATAAGCGTTATACAAACGATCAAAAGCATTTCTTGTACCTATATATTCTCTATCTTCTAGTAATGCACGTCTTGTATAAGCCACTTCTTTAGCGTATGCCATATTATATTGGTAAGCTACAGCCTTTCTTCTTTTTGTCTGCCAATACTCTAAATTAGCGCTTTTTACCGGCTTTAATACTTCTAGCAAAGGTTCAGGATCAGGCCTGTTTTTTCTACTTTCTTCTAGGTCTGGCAATGCGTCAGCCATTATAGAAGCCTCTAAATCATATCCTAACTGTGCTAAAACACTGAAAATATCGTCAAACATTTCTGTGACACCTTCTTCATTCTCGCAAGCTTCTCTATAGTCTTTAAAACTACTTAAATAATCTGCTTCTGCTATGTTTATCAACTCTAATACTTTAGCTTTTTGTTCACTTTGTGAACCGCTATGCCCTGCATATTCAGTTAATGCGTCTATTTCTTTAACTTTAATATTATGGTTATTCAAGTCGCTGCGAATTTCTTCGAGGTTTTTAATATCACGCTTATTCAAGTTGTCTATAGCCTCATTTGCGGCATCTATAGCTTTGTCATAGTCATTGTAAGGATCTGCTTCTATTGCCTCTTCAAAGCCCTCTATTTGCTTTCTCAGCGATATCCTAGCACTCTTTTTGAGTATATCGACTTCTTCGGTTGTAGCATCATCTTTATTTAAGCTGCTTTTGATATCGTTTAAAGCTCTCACTAGCTTTCTGTACTCTCTGCGGTATTCACTCATAAATTCATATCTGTCCTGTAATGCCTTTAGATACGGTTCTTTTAATGTTTCAAATTCTTCCATGATTTTCTGAATAGCATAAAACTTATCTAAATTAGTTGTTGGCATTTTACTCAATCCCCCTCAATACTATCTCAGTTCTAGGATTTTCTAATTCTTGGAATTTGGCCATAGTAACCATAGATACACAGCTATCTTTTTCATCCAACCCTTTAAAAATACTGTCTAACGTAGCTTTTAAAAGGTTATCAATATCGGGCGCTGTTGTTTTTGTTAGTTTTTTTATCCGTTTTTGATGTTTAGGGGCTTGGCAATAAAATAAAATCTCAGCTTTGACGCCTAAATATGTGTGAATTACGTCAAAAAAGTTTTCATCTAATGCACCATCACGCTTTAACTGTTCCTGCACACCATCCATATAATCAATATAAGATTGATCATAGTATGT
>NZ_ATVC01000114.1 GCF_000420525.1 Aquaspirillum serpens DSM 68 | reverse complement strand
AACGCCACCACCACCCGCTTCACCCGTGGCTCTTGCAACTTATCCGTCAACTGATCCAGGTGAGTGGTTCGGCTATAGATCAACCGCTCTCGGGCCGCTTTATAACGGTCGAGGGTAATCGGCACGGTTCGATCACGGGCGGATCGATCACACCAAGTGCATTCATGGCCTAGCGCATTCACCAACCACGGCTGACCCTCGGTGTCTTGCCATAACTCATCCCAAATCGCAGGGTCAAAACATTGACCGGTGGCGGTTTGGTGTTGTTGCCATAGAGCAATGGTTTCTTCTCGGCTGAAATTCCCCATCCGCAAAGAAGCACTTTTGATATTAAACGCTGAACCACCGGTGATGATTTCATTGTGTCCGGTGTGAATACGGTAATCCCGCACATCTCGCACCCCACATAAAATCACTGTTTGCGGAAAAGCTAATGGACGCTGAGCATATCCAGCGCGGATCTGCCGCAGCAATGAAATAAGGGTATCGCCGACTAACGAATCTACTTCATCCAACAACAGCACAATCGGGCGCGGGCTTTGCAAGGAAAAGCCTGCCAACATACCGGTAATTCGATCAGCTGCGGCAATTTCCCTTCCTGCACCCGCTAACCATTTCACCATCCAATCATCTTGTAAATACAAGGCAGTCGAACGTGCTAACGCCGAACATATTGCATCGACACCGGCTGGCATATCGCCACGGACCGCCTGCGCCCCCTCGATATTGGTATACAAGGCACGGTATTCACCCTTGGCATTTAAATGATTCATCAACGCTAATAGGGCGGTGGTTTTACCGGTTTGGCGCGGGGCGTGGAGCACAAAATAACGCTGTTGACGAATCATCGCCTCGACTTCATCAATATCAATTCGCTTGAGTGGATCGAGCATATAGTGTTGATCGGCGACCGATGGCCCGGCATTATTGAAAAATTTTTCAATCGTCATCTGGCTGATTCTTGGTAATCCATATCTGGCTACTTTAACACCAAGTCTTCTGTGAGATAGTAGTAGGGTGGATAAACGCAGTGCATCCACCCAAAACAAACATGAAGCAGGCAAATTAAAATGGTGGGCACTACATATCGAGATTGGTGTTTGGTGGATGCGCTACGCTTATCCGCCGTATAGCACTGTGCTTTGGTTTACCCAGCCCCCCCCCTAATTTCAGGAGGAGGTGTGAGGGGGTCAAATATCAAAAATATCTTCTAAGTGTTGTGTCTGCGCTAACGAATGGCTGACCAAACCTTGTTTCGATTATGCTGCGGAGAAATATTTTCATGCCTTCTTCTAACCCCTCTTCCCGTGCCGTAATGATGTCGGTGTTGTAATCCCACATTACCCAATGCGTGGAAAGCTTCGGGGTTCAGCCTGAGGTCAAGAGCGCGGACGCTGAAGGCGTCCTAGTGTGATGGTTTGTATTCTTCAGATTATCTTTGAATATCAATCATCAC
>NZ_ATVC01000113.1 GCF_000420525.1 Aquaspirillum serpens DSM 68 | reverse complement strand
CACAGGACATGCTTGGTCTTTGTCTACAGATGCTGTGCATTGTTTGACTGCCCATGCGTGGGACGGTAACATCCGCGAGTTACAAAACGTGATGCAGAGAGCATGTGTGCTTGCATCAGGTGGTGTGATTCATGCAGCTGATCTGATGTTGGCAAATAAAGAAAACAAAATATCAGCGTTGCGGTCTGGTGCAGAAACGGTGCAATCAGATATTCGTAGCTTGGAGCGGCAACATATCCTTGATACCCTATCTTCTGTGGGTGGCGTCAAAAAACTTGCAGCTCAACGCTTGGGGATCAGCGAACGGACGTTGCGCTACAAATTGCAAAGATATCGGATGGATGATACAGAAGAAATAGACCTGCCTTCTTCTGCCCTCACCCCCCCTGATAGCTCGCTTTCACATTGAGGAATACATTATGAGTACGCAAGGTATTGACCAATTACTTGGCGAGTTACGCGCGGTTTCCGCGCTAGCAACAAATAAACCAGCGACACCGGTAGCCGGTCAGGAATCCGTTTCGGGGGTTGATTTTTCTGATGTGTTAGGTTCTGCACTGAAAGATGTGAATAGCTTGCAACAAGCTTCCCAGTCGTTACAGAAAAAATTTGAGCTGGGCGACGAAACTGTGAATCTCCATGATGTGATGATTTCTTTGCAAAAGGCCAGCTTGTCATTCCAGACCATGGTGCAAGTGCGTAATAAATTGGTCTCTGCTTATCAGGAAGTGATGAACACACAAATATAATCGTGTTTTCGTATGATAATACGACCTTGTGCCTGTGCCGAGCATAGTCGCGGTACGGCAGGACTCAACGTGCAAAAAATTCCCTGATGATATGGCTGAACTGGCAGAGCAAAATTCGATGACCCTGCAAACACGGATCCGTGAAGCGGTTGAGAGATACAAAAACCTCCCTTCCAATAAAAAAATACTGCTTTTTGCAGGGCTTGCTGCAATCGTAGCAATCATCATTGCATTGGTGCTATGGAATAAACAACCTGCATATAAAGTCCTGTTTAGCAATATTTCTGACAAAGATGGCGGTCAAATCACCGCCGCCCTTCAGCAAATGAACGTTCCCTATCAGCTTGGTCCTGGTGGGGTCATTTCTGTGCCAACTGAAAATGTCTATGAAACACGTTTAAAACTGGCTTCTCAAGGCCTACCCAAGGCCAGTGGCGCTGGTTTTGAACTGATGGATAACCAAAAATTTGGTATCAGCCAGTTTGCAGAACAAATCAATTACCAACGTGCGATTGAAGGTGAGTTGGCCCGCACGATTGAATCTCTCAACGTCGTTGAGTCGGCTCGTGTTCACCTCGCTATACCAAAAAATAGTGTCTTTTTGCGTGAACAACAAAAGCCCACTGCTTCTATCATGGTGTCGCTGTTTCCTGGTCGTGTGCTCGATGCAGGTCAAATCTCTGGTGTGATTAATTTGGTGTCTTCCAGTGTCCCCGGATTGCCTGCTAAAAAC
>NZ_ATVC01000112.1 GCF_000420525.1 Aquaspirillum serpens DSM 68 | reverse complement strand
GGTCGCATCATTAAGATTGTCATATATTGTGCAAGCCAGCTGATTGTTGGCAGAGTGTTTGCTTCGCTTGCCGTTAAACGATTGTTTTACGGTACAATCCCCGCCTTTTTCCGCACTAAAATTCCACTCTACTTCAGGCACATCATGCAAATTCTCGAACGCTATTTTCAGCTACGTGAGCATGGCACTTCAGTCAAAACTGAAGTCCTCGCCGGTCTCACTACCTTCCTCACCATGGCATATATCATCTTCGTTAATCCGGCGATTTTGTCGCAGACGGGGATGGATTTTAACGCGGTGTTTGTGGCTACCTGCATTGCCGCTGCTTTGGGTACGTTGGTGATGGGGGTGGTTGCTAACTATCCCATCGCACTGGCCCCAGGCATGGGTCTGAATGCCTATTTCACTTTTGCTGTGGTTAAGGGTATGGGGGTGCCGTGGCAAACGGCGTTGGGCGCGGTGTTTATCTCCGGCATTATTTTTGTGTTGGTGAGTTCGTTCAAACTGCGCGAGCTGATTGTGAATGCCATTCCCTACTCATTAAAACTGGCGATTTCAGCCGGGGTTGGCTTATTCCTTGCCATCATTGGCTTAAAAGGGGCGGGGGTGATTACCGGCTCTGAAGCCACTATGGTGACCTTGGGAAATATTCACTCTCCCTCAACCCTATTGGCGGTATTTGGCTTTTTATTGATCGTGGTGTTGGAATATCGCCGTGTCACGGGCTCGATCATTATTGGTGTGTTGGCTGTGACTTTATTGTCTGTGGCATTGGGGTTATCAGAGTTCAAAGGCGTGTTTTCCATGCCGCCATCAATTGAACCCACCTTCATGCAAATGGATCTTGCCAGTGCGCTCAATGCTGGCTTGGTGGGTGTGATCTTTATCTTTTTCTTCGTCGATTTATTCGACACCACCGGTACATTAGTCGGTGTGGCACACCGTGCTGGCTTATTGGATAAACAAGGCCGCCTGACTCGTCTGAAAAAAGCCTTATTTGCTGATTCCACCGCGATTATGGCGGGTGGGATATTGGGGACGTCGAGTGTCACGGCGTATGTTGAATCCGCTGCGGGTACGGCCGTTGGGGGGCGTACTGGTTTGACGGCGGTGGTAGTCGCGTTGTTGTTTATTGCTGCTTTGTTCTTGTCGCCGTTGGCTGGCACGGTGCCGGCGTATGCCACTGCTCCTGCGCTGTGTTACGTGGCTGTATTGATGGCGCGCGGTTTAGCCGAGATTGATTGGGATGATTTAACCGAATCGGCACCGGCGGTGATTACCGCAGTTGGGATGCCTTTTACCTATTCCATCGCTGATGGCATCGCTTTCGGTTTTATCAGCTACACCGTGATTAAGCTGTTGTCGGGTCGTTATAAAGACATCACGCCTATGGTGATTGTGATTGCTGGCTTGTTTACAGTGAAGTTTGCTTTCTTCCATTAAAAACGGCGTAGGGTGCATTGCCCTTTTTAGGATGATGCACCCACCGTGTAATGGTCTAATGTCAGCGGACAGTAAGATAGGGGGATGAAGAAGGTATGAAAATATTTCTCCGCAGCATGATCGAAACAAGGTTTGGTCAGT
>NZ_ATVC01000111.1 GCF_000420525.1 Aquaspirillum serpens DSM 68 | reverse complement strand
ATCGTGACGTTCTACAACAACCTGCGATTGCATTCAACTCTGGGTTATTTGCCCCCAGCTGTCTACGAACAGAATATGGCAAACACACAACCTATCTCTCTGTCCGAAAAAATTTGACCGTTACATACAGATTGTATAACCTGAATCTAGCATCCCTGTCCTTCGCAAGAAGGGCAGGGTTTTTTCCTTAAGGGCCTTGCGGATGCGCGGGATCTTTACGGAAGAAAATAGCTGCAGAGCAGCGTGAGGTAAGGATGGGATGAGTGACGGGATCGATGATCAAAAACGTGTGGAGTTCTATTCGGCCGGATTGACCGCTTGGTATGCCACACGCCTTGAGCACGACAAAAGCCTGCTGACTTTGTCCGCTGGAGGAATCGGATTGCTTATGACGCTGATGACTACGGTTGGCGTTTCATCGGCAGAGTCGCTGGTGTTGTATGTCTGCGCACTCGTGGCTTTCTTGGTTTGTCTTGCCGCTGTCTTGGTTATTTTCAAAAAGAATGCTGATCACCTTGAGGAAGCGTTATCCGGGACCGCTTCGCAAAACGACCCTGCTTTAAGCAGGCTTGACGCAATTGGTACATGGGCGTTCGCATTCGGAGTGATATTTTCAGTGGTGATCGGCATTTCAGCGGCTATCAACTCGTATGGCAAAGGAGAGAAAAAAATGAGCAGCTCAGACCAGAAGCAAAGCAGCGCAGGTATTGCACAAGAAAGTTTTAATGGTGCTGCACGATTGCAGCCTCAAGCAGATCTGACTAAAAGTTTTAATGGCATAGCCAAGCTGCAGCCAGCACTACCTCAATCCTCCTCTTCGACGGAATCAGCTGCACCATCTGCTCCATCGTCTCAACCGAATCAGAAATAGGCACCTGAGCCGCGAGCGGCTGCGGGAGGCGGTGGAGGTGGTGTTTGTTGAGTGAAGATACTTACCCGTAGGCAGCCATACGAAACCGAACACGATCCACAGCCTCTCGAAACTGTTCCATCAGCTGTGCTTTCGAGGTTTCAACAACGAGGCCATTCCAGTCCAGTGGAGGAGATTCGACTATCGTTATCCCGATACTCTCCTGGATGCAGGTTTTCTGGCTCGGACTACACGTTTCCGTAGTCCATTCGGCTAGCCGCTTCCACGCACGCTCGATTTGGCTCTCGGTGAATTCGTTCAGAGATTCTGCTCGGCGAGCAAGCTCGGCAGCCGCGTCTTTTGGGAAAAGTGCATCGCCCTGATCGAAAGCGTTCCAGACGCGGTGCGAGATGTGCGCCTGGTGCTGGAAGTGGAATGTCTCGACCGTGGGCAGTGAAGTGAAATCCTGGTCGGGCTTCATTTTTACGACAAACGCACGCTGCTGTTCAGGTCGAGGAAGGGGCTGCCAGCCAACGATGTGTACCGGTCCGAAGGGCTCGTCATGTCGCCCCATGGAGATCATTAGCGCTGGGGTTATGCGGTAGATGACGCCAGAGGCAACACTGTCATGCCAGCTGGCAAAACATCCAAATCCCAAGAACCACCCAAATCGGCATGACCGACCTTATGCGTTGCCGCAGCGACATGAAGCCCTGTCATTAAACTCAGCGTATCAACAAAGCGACGGCCTACGGCTCCGGCGGCGACTTCACAGCCATACAACAGAATCTC
>NZ_ATVC01000110.1 GCF_000420525.1 Aquaspirillum serpens DSM 68 | reverse complement strand
CGCAACACAAGAAATCACACAGATGATTGCCGCGATTCAAACCGAAATGCGGGCTGCTACCAGCGGGATGGAAGATGCCAACAGCCAAATCAACAACGGCGTCAGCATGGCACAAGAAGCCAGCCGTGCGATTTCTGCTATTCATCAAAATGCACAAAATGTGATGTCGGCGATTGCCGAAATTTCACGGGCGACCACAGAGCAATCGTTAGCGAGCAATGATATTGCACAGCATGTCGAGCAAATTAGCACCATGGCACAACAAACAGATCAAGCGGTACAACAGGCCATTCGCACCACCCAAAGTATTAGCGTGTTGGCGGGTGAATTGGGACAACAAGTTAACCGCTTCCGCACCTAAACGATTTTGATCCCCGTTGATTTACTGGCTCACTTTTTAATTGAGAAGCTATTGCATCTAAGTTAAAAAGTGAGTTTTTTATTTTTTTGGCTTGATTTCAGAGTGGCGACTAAAAGTTGTTGAAGCGCAAAAGAATCGCTTACACTAGCGATATAATTGCAAAAAACAACAAAGCCTATATAAAAATTCCACAACGCCAGAAAAGTGAAGCACTAACTTATCATAAGATCATGCGGGAGGTCTCAATCGTGTCTTTGAATCTTAGCTTTCGCAGTAAAATCTTGCTCAGCGTGAGTGGGCTTGCTGTATTAGGATTTTCTGCTTCTATTGGTTATGCGACATGGGCAAATCAGCATTATATTTTAGAGCAAGGTGCCGAAGCTGCTGTATTACAAGCTCAAGCCCTGACTCAAAATATCAGCAGCCCTTTATATGAAGGTCGTGATTTGGTGGAGTCGATGGCCGTGATGATTGCCACCATGCACGAGCGAGGTTTAAAAGACCGTGATGCTATTACCGCAATTTTGGGCGATGAATTGCGTAAACGGCAGCGGATGATTGGATTGTGGACTGGATGGGAAGCGAATGCTTTTGATGGACGTGATGCCGAATTTGCCAACCGCAAACCCGATCACGATGCCACTGGGCGTTATGTGCCGTATTGGGCACGCTCTGGTGACAAACTGATTCTTGAATCATTAGTCGATTACGATAAGCCTGGTGCCGGTGATTACTATCTTGTGCCGAAGAAAAACAACGTCCTCACTTTCTTAGAACCCTATCTCTATCCAATCGAAGGCAAAAATGTGTTGATGACTTCGATTGTGCAGCCGATTTCCCTCAAAAATAACCCTAATTTTGTTGGTGTTGCTGGGGTGGATGTTTCCCTCGACAATATTGGTAAAACCCTTGATCAAGTTAAACCTTATGGTGACGGGTGGCTATCATTAGTGTCAAACGAAGGGAATTGGTTAGCACATCCAGAAAAAGATAAAATCACTAAACCTGCCCAAGATCTCCCGCCAGAAGCAATGGCTGCTGTGAAAGCTGGCCAACCCTATACCTATACCGATGGCAACAGTGTCATGCATTTTTTACAACCTATCACGGTTGATAAAAACATGGCGCCATGGTCGATGTTAGTGTCTATCCCGAAATCTAGCTTGTTGGCGGAAGCCAACTCGGTACGCAACACCACGTTGTTAATCAGCGTGTTGGCGGTGGGTGTGATGTTGCTATTGATCGCGGCGATTCTGCGTAGTTTGTCGCAACCCTTGGTGCGATTATCGAGCACCATGCAGACCTTGAGCCAAGGCGAGGGTGATTTAACCCGTCGTTTAGACATCACCAGCCAAGATGAAATCGGTCAGACCTCAAATGCGTTTAACCAATTCATGGATAAGCTGCG
>NZ_ATVC01000109.1 GCF_000420525.1 Aquaspirillum serpens DSM 68 | reverse complement strand
CCAACAAGCTGGCTTAACGGAAACCCAAATTGATCAAGTACTAAAACAACAGAATTTTGATTTTCAACAATTAACAAAATAACCAGCTGGCGTAGCCGGCGTAGGTTGGGTTGCCTACCATCCCCAAGCACTTCGAATATTGTCAGCTATTAAGTTAGAAGGCTGTAAACGCCAATTATTCGGCTGTTGATGCATATAAACGGCCGCCCCATAAGTGTTGGAGGGTTGATGTTGGGACATAAATGCAAGACTGGCTATTTGCCAGCCTGCATTTTGGAAGGCGAGTAAATAAGCTGCATAGTCAGGAAAAGCGGCTCTTTTTTGAAGTCGTAAAGGAAGCAAAATGTCTGTTACTGGATGTGTTATTTGATTGATTTCATTTATAAAATCTTGTGGTGAGATTGATTTTTCCTGTAAAGATGACATTCTCACAACAAAAATGCGGCTTGAACCATTCACACATATATGCCAGTTGTTTTCCTTAATACGACACCCACTCAAGTGACGAATCGTTGTACTTTTACCAGAATTTGGGTTCCCAATTACAACATGTACTTTAAGAGTATTGGAAATGGTTTTCTGTTGAACAGTATTCATTGTTTCTTCCTGTAAAAAACCGCCCCACCCAATTAAGGGCGAGGCGGTTCGGGATCGCGTACGGCGGTATTTTGCCGTTTGCCGTTGTCGGTTTGTTGGGTTGCGAAACAACCAGCAACCCAATCTACACCGGCTGTAATGGCCTAATGTCAGTGGGCACAGAACATGGCAAACACACAACCTATCTCTCTGTCCGAAAAAATTTGACCGTTACACACATTACAACCATTACAAAACCCACGCCGCCGAGGGTAAAAAAAACCGCCCCACCCAGTTAAGGGCGAGGCGGTTCGGGATTACGTACGGCGGTGTTTTGCCGTTTTGCCGATGTGAAAATGCGGCAATTAAGCGATTGCGGTCAGTCCTTTTTTTTGGATCACGGTGAGAAGTCGCAGTGCTGGCCCGCCAGGTTTTTTTACTCCGCGTTCCCAATCAGAAACAAGGTTCTTGGAAACATTCAGATAACGGGCAAATACCGGTTGTGAGATGTGCTCACGCAAGCGAATCGCTTTGATTTCTTCGGGTGCTAGCGTGTGAATGGGTGTTAGACATGCCTCGTCAAACTCCCGCATCGTTTTTTTATCGACAGCGCCAATTTCATGTAAGGCTTCCATTGTTTCATGGATAGCGGCGAAGGCATCGCTACGGTATTTTTTAGGCATTTTTGACGATCTCCTCAAACTGACCGTTAGCAATGAGCTGTTGTAATTGCTCATCGGTGAGTGCAAGCACTTGCTTGGCCATTTTCTTAAACTGGATTTCTTCATCTTCACGGATATTGTCCTGTTCGTTCTTAGGAAATCCAAAAACGAAAAAGGCTTTGTCGCCCTTGCAGTACAAAATGATGGTGCGATAACCGTTGGATTTACCGCGACCTGAGCGAGCGATTCGCTGTTTGATAACGCCACTGCCAAGATCGGCATTAATCTGACCCTGTTCAGCACGGTCGACGGCCTCCCATAGGGCTGCGGCTGAGATTTTTTCTTTGCGGACAAACCGCTTAAACCAAGCGTTTTTGAAGGCTCTCAAAGGGAATCACTCCATACATTAGTGAAATAATATCACACTAAGTATGATATTTAAAACCAATGCCGCATGGTGAATAAGCGCAGCGCATCCGCCGAGATGTAGTGTGGGCACGGGTTTTGTGCCCACGAAACC
>NZ_ATVC01000108.1 GCF_000420525.1 Aquaspirillum serpens DSM 68 | reverse complement strand
GCTCCGGATGCGCCAGCTGTCCCCATCGTCTAGAGGCCTAGGACACCGCCCTTTCACGGCGATAACCGGGGTTCGAATCCCCGTGGGGACGCCAAGTTTCCAAGAAAAACCGCTCGAAAGAGCGGTTTTTTTCATGCCTGTCTTTTTTTCTTCCGCACATATAATGTCTTTTTCACCCGTGCGACCGTTTCACCCCCCTCGTTTTTGACTTCAACAGTCAGCTCTGGCAAATGTTTTTCTCCACCCGCTGTTGCCTGTCGAATGTCATTCAAACAATCATCATCTAACGAAAAATAAGCGGTGACTCTGCCTGTGCCGGGTTTTAGATATTCTATGCTGCCTGCTTGATCCCAAACGATATAGTCTCGACCTAAATTGTGCATCAGCAAAAGCATATAAAACGGGTCAGTCATCGCATATAAGCTACCGCCAAAATGCACACCAACATAGTTACGGTTGGTAAAACCAAGGCGTAACACCACCTCGGCTGTTTTGAAATCGTTAGCGAGATGCGTAACACGGATGCCTGCACCTAAAAAGGGTGGCCACAGATTCATGATATGGCGCAATAGACGAGCGGATATTTTCATAACCAAACACTTGTTTGAAAAAAAACAGTGTTTAACGTAAATTGTTTGTTGGGTCAACTTAAGCTTTGTTTTTGCGAGATTAAAAACTTTGTTCTTGTCAAGTCATCCACAGGCACTTTGTCTGTGGATAACCGTCTGTAATAGGGAGAAAACTTGCGAAATGGTTAAATTTAACTATTTGATTTATAAAGAAAAATAAAATTGCCTATAAAGTAGGCAATCTAACGTTTTTCCTTATCTGTCGCGGTTTCCAGCGGTCGTTTTTTGAGTTGTCCACAAAGTTATCCACAGGTATTGTGGATGGTCTGAAAAAGTCCTTAAACAGCAAAGGGTTACTCTATTCTGAGCTGGTTTTAAAATATTCGAAAAAAAAGCTTAGCAAACAGCACTTGTCTTTTCCTAGCTGCTGCGGATAGAGTTTAAGGTTTAACATTGCTTGGAGAAGGCTTGTGTGGTCGATAGTCAACGCAGCGGGCTGGCCAATTTGGACGCTCATTATTGCTTCAGTCGTGGCGCTTGCCATTATCATCGAACGTTTGGTGAGTTTACGCACGTCTAACATCTTGCCTGACGGTTTGTTGGCAAAAACAGTACAAGAATTCCGCCGTGCCGGAGCGAGCGCGGAACTCCTCGGACGTTTGCAGAGTGAATCACCTTTAGGACGGGTATTTGCAGCAGGATTGCGTAACCATCAACATTCACGAGACATCACCAAAGAAGCGATTGAAGAGACCGGCCGTGCCGTTGGTCATGAATTAGAGCGTTTCTTGACCACCTTGGGGACGATTGCCGCCATGGCGCCCTTATTGGGGTTGTTGGGAACGGTGATTGGGATGATTGAGATTTTTGCTGCTCAAACCCCCGGTGGTGGTAATCCACAACAGTTGGCGCACGGGATTTCGGTTGCGCTATACAACACAGCTTTTGGTTTGATGGTGGCGATTCCTAGCATGATGTTCTACCGCTATTTTCGCGCGCGTGTGGATGGGCTGTTGATCGATATGGAACAACAAGCGATTAAACTGGTTGAAGTGTTACACGGAGATCGTTCGTAAACAACCCGCGACTGAAGTCGCAGGCTTTATCGTAGGACGAGACAATGCCTATCCGCGACATTAGGCCGGTTTACAACAGCCCTTGGCGAGACGGTAGTCTCGCCAATCCACCGATATTAGCGCCTCGGTGGAGAACGGCTACAGATCCTGTGCTCCCACCGCTTTGCGGTAACCTGGGATGCCGGCCACCGAAAACT
>NZ_ATVC01000107.1 GCF_000420525.1 Aquaspirillum serpens DSM 68 | reverse complement strand
GGTTGTATTCTGTTAAAGATCGAATCAAACAACTTAAACTTGAAAGCTGCCTGCCGCTGCTGTGTTGCAGCGAGGAAGCGAACTATACCCACCTCCTCCATACTCGTCAACAGCTGCAAACAGAAAAAGTTTGGAGAATTAAATAAAATACTGATTTTTAAAAATTTTTTAATTAAGAA
Organism: Aquaspirillum serpens DSM 68; assembly: GCF_000420525.1. Classification (GTDB taxonomy): domain Bacteria; phylum Pseudomonadota; class Gammaproteobacteria; order Burkholderiales; family Aquaspirillaceae; genus Aquaspirillum; species Aquaspirillum serpens. Next base: position 1,709 of record NZ_ATVC01000107.1, on the reverse strand, counting down.
AATTCGCGGCAGGCAGCTAAGGCTTGATCTAAACGATCGACACTCACCAAAGTCATGCCCTCAATACTTTGTTTTGGTCGGTTAGCAGTTGGAATAATCGCTCGAGTAAAACCAAGCTTTGCTGCTTCACGCAATCGTTCTTGACCACGCGCCACCGGTCTGACTTCACCGCCCAGTCCCACCTCGCCAAAAACCACCATTTTTTCTGGTAAAGCTTTATCACGCAGCGAAGACACAATCGCTAACAACACAGCTAAATCAGACGCTGGCTCACTGATCCGTACACCGCCAACGGCATTGATAAAAACATCTCGGTCAAAACAAGCGACACCGCCATGACGATGCAACACGGCTAAGAGCATCGCCAATCGATTTTGTTCTAAACCCACCGTCAATCGACGGGGTTGTGGGGCATGCGCTTCATCCACCAAGGCCTGAATCTCTACTAATAGAGGACGTGTCCCTTCTTGTGTGACCAAAACGCATGAACCAGGGACATCATCTTTATGGCTGGATAAGAACATGGCCGAAGGATTTGACACGCCTCGCAAACCGCGTTCGGTCATCGCAAAGACACCTAATTCATTCACAGCACCAAAGCGATTTTTTACTGCGCGGATCATGCGGAAATTAGAGTGAGTGTCGCCTTCAAAGTACAACACCGAATCGACAATATGCTCTAACACCCGCGGCCCCGCCAACGCGCCTTCTTTTGTTACATGACCAACTAAAATCATGGTGCAACCGGTGCTTTTGGCGTAACGGGTCAGTTGTGCTGCGCACTCTCGGACTTGAGAAACCGAACCTGGGGCAGAAGACAGCGTTTCGGTGTAGACCGTTTGAATCGAATCGATAACGACAACTTGGGGTTGCTCTTGTTGTAAGCAGGCCAAAATCTGTTCAGTACGAATTTCTGCTAGTAGGCGCACGTTATCAGCTGATACAGCCAGTCGCTGTGCACGCAAGGCAATTTGCTGCGGCGACTCTTCACCAGTGACATATAACACGGTACGGTGTTGCCCGATGGCAGCGAGTGTTTGCAACAGTAAAGTAGATTTACCAATGCCAGGATCACCACCAATCAATACCACAGCACCACGTACTAAGCCGCCACCCAGAGCCCGATCAAATTCATCAATAGATGTTGAAAAACGTGGCGCTTCTTCGGCACTGACTTCGGACAGCGTCTGCACTCTGCTGTGTGTGGCAGCCAAAGCAGCAAAACGGGCGGGTGTTTGGGTTGGTGGGGCAATGATTTGCTCAGATAAGCTATTCCAAGCTTGGCAGTGTGGACATTGACCTTGCCACTTACTGACTTGCCCACCGCATTCTTCACACACAAAAACGGTTTTTGCTGCTTTTGCCATTAGCTATTGATACCAGGGATGGGGTTGGCTGGTGGAGGACTCGCATCATTGATGATGTCCATGACCTTATGCAGATCTTTTTCGACCCCATTATCGGCCACATCGCGGGCATCACTGTGTTTATCACCCAAAGAACGTAATACCGCTTCTACTTCGGGGTCGGGCTTGCCATCAGGCCCTAAGCTAGCCGCTTTTTTCTTGGCTTCTTCCTCTTCTTTGCGCTTCTTTTCTAACTCTTCAGGAGAAGGCTGTAACGGTCAAATTTTTTCGGACAGAGAGATAGGTTGTGTGTTTGCCATATTCTGTTCGTAGACAGCTGGGGGCAAATAACCCAGAGTTGAA
>NZ_ATVC01000106.1 GCF_000420525.1 Aquaspirillum serpens DSM 68 | reverse complement strand
ACCGAAATGCGGGCTGCTACCAGCGGGATGGAAGATGCCAATAGCCAAATCAACAACGGTGTCAGCATGGCGCAAGAGGCCAGCCGTGCGATCTCGGCGATTCATCAAAATGCACAAAATGTGATGTCGGCGATTGCCGAAATCTCACGGGCGACCACGGAGCAGTCGTTGGCGAGCAATGATATTGCACAGCATGTTGAGCAAATTAGCGCGATGGCACAACAAACCGACCAAGCGGTACAACAAGCGATTCGCACCACCCAGAGTATTAGTGTGTTGGCGGGTGAATTGGGACAACAGGTGAACCGCTTTCGAACTTAATTAAATGATTTTGACCTCTGCTGAGTGATTGGCTCACTTTTTAATTGAGAAGCTATTGCATCTGAGTTAAGAAGTGAGTTTTTTTATTTTTCTGGTAAGTGGCGACTAAAAGTTGTTGAAGCGCAAAAGAATCGCTTACACTAGCGATATAATTGCAAAAAACAACAAAGCTTACACATAAATTCCACAAAGCCAGAAAAGTGAAGCACCAACTTATCATAAGATCATGCGGGAGGTCTCAATCGTGTCTTTGAATCTTAGCTTTCGCAGTAAAATCTTGCTCAGTGTGAGTGGCCTTGCCATATTAGGGTTTTCTGCTTCTATTGGTTATGCAACATGGGCAAACCAAAGTTATATTTTAGAGAAAGGCGCCGAAGCGGCTGTATTACAAGCTCAAGCCCTAACCCAAAATATCAGTAGCCCTTTATATGAGGGGCGTGACTTGGCAGAATCGATGGCAGTGATGATTGCCACCATGCACGAGCGCGGCTTAAAAGATCGTGATGCCATTACCGCGATTTTGGGTGATGAATTGCGCAAGCGCCAGCGGATGATCGGTGTGTGGACTGGATGGGAAGCGAATGCTTTTGATGGCCGTGACGCCGAATTTGCCAACCGCAAACCCGACCACGATGCCACGGGTCGTTATATCCCCTACTGGGCGCTCTCTGGTGACAAACTGATTCTTGACTCACTGGTTGATTATGATAAGCCAGGTGCTGGCGATTATTATCTCATCCCAAAAAAGAATAATGCACTGACGTTTCTTGAGCCATATCTGTATCCTATCGAAGGTAAAAATGTGCTGATGACGTCGATTGTGCAGCCCATTACCTTAAAAAATAATCCTAATTTTGTTGGTGTTGCTGGGGTAGATGTCTCCCTCGACAATATTGGTAAAACCCTTGACCAAGTTAAGCCCTACGGCAATGGGTGGTTGTCGTTGGTATCGCATGAAGGGAATTGGTTAGCACATCCAGAAAAAGACAAAATCACCAAACCAGCCCAAGATCTCCCGCCCGAAGCTATCGCTGCTATTAAAGCAGGTCAGCCTTATACCTATACCGATCTTATACCTATACCGATGGTAATAGCGTCATGCACTTCTTACAGCCGATTACGGTTGATAAGAATATGGCTCCGTGGTCGATGTTGGTTTCGATTCCAAAATCCAGCCTGTTAGCGGAAGCCAACTCAGTACGCAATACCACGCTGTTGATTAGTGTATTGGCGGTGGGGGTGATGTTGTTATTGATCGCGGCGATTTTGCGTAGTTTGTCGCAACCCTTGGTGCGCTTGTCGAACACCATGCAAACGTTGAGTCAAGGCGAAGGGGATTTAACCCGTCGTTTAGACATCACCAGCCAAGATGAAATCGGCCAAACCTCAAATGCGTTTAACCAGTTTATGGATAAGCTGCGAGGCATGTTCCATGAGGTGAAGCATCATGCTGGCGTGTTACATGAAAGTGTGAACCAACTGGCAATAGTCAGCGCACAAGTGGAAAGCAATGCACGGCAACAAGCCGATGCGGCCAGCGCGACATCTGCCACAGTTGAACAAGTGACGGTCAGCATCAGCCACATTGCCAGCAATTTGCAAGAAGTCGAAAACACGGCGAAGAAAAACGGCGAAATTGCCAGCCAAGTGGCGGCGTTGGTGAACACCACAGCTAAAGAAATCGACACGGCAGCAACGGCAGTGCAATCGCTGT
>NZ_ATVC01000105.1 GCF_000420525.1 Aquaspirillum serpens DSM 68 | reverse complement strand
GTCAAATACCCTGCGCCCTTGTTTCATCACCATTCCTCCAAAACCTTCTTCATCCCCCTATCTTACTGTCCGCTGACATTAGACCATTACACAGGGTTTGCACAAATCAACCAACTAGGTTAAATTTAGTTAATGGAAAAACTAACCCCTCATTGTAAATTGTCAGTCGTTAAAGACTTGCTTACGGCAGGGAAAGTCCGAACTACGCATTCTGCACGTTCAGGAGCCAGCGAGCTGGGGCTTTGTTTGTCAGAAATGTTGGATGTCGTTATGTCACTGACAACTTCGGACTTTTACAAAAGTATGACAACTCATGCAGACCATACAATCTGGCAAGATGTTTATCGGCCAAGAACTGAAGCTGGTGACATTTATCTGAAATTGACGGTCATTGATGATGTGCTGATCGTGTCTTTCAAGGAGCTATAAATATGAAATGTCCTGTCTGTGGTGCTGCTGAACTGATCCATGATACTCGGGATTTGCCTTATACCTACAAAGGTGAATCGACAGTGATTGCCTCTGTAACGGGTAGTTTTTGCCCAGCCTGTGCTGAATCAGTTTTGGATGTGTCGGAATCAGATCGTGTTATGTCTGAGATGCAGGCATTTATGAAACAGGTGAATGCGGCTATTGTCGATCCCTGCTTTATTACGAACGTGCGCAAAAAACTGGCCCTCGACCAACGACAAGCGGCTGAAATCTTCGGTGGTGGTGTGAATGCTTTTTCTCGTTATGAAAATGGTAAGACTAAACCATCATTAGCTTTGGTTAAGTTGCTTAAACTGTTAGATCGACATCCCGATTTACTGGATGAGATTAGAACAGTTTAATTTCTCATGAAAATAACAACTGCCAATCATTTAAATCACTAAAAATCCCACAAATTACTCAGGAGGATTGCAAAAGTAGTTATAAATACTTTTGCCTTAATTTATGTTTAAATTTCAATTTAAAAACTTAGGACCTCTTAAAGAGGCAAGTATTGATTTATCACCTTTAACTATTATCTGCGGAAGAAATAATGTTGGCAAAACTTATATCAGCCACAAAATATATGAATCTCTAAAAAATCTGAAGAAATTCATATTAAACATAGATGGCATCATTCTTGACAAAATAGAAGCAAAAGAAAAAAGGATTGATGGATTATCAAGGGTATACAATATAGAATCACATATAAAAATAATTTTTTCTCATACAGAAATCACTAACTTTATCAACCAAAAAACAAAACCTACCTTTATCGAGAAAATTTTAGAAAAAACATTTAATTTAGAAATACAAGAAAAAAATACGAATTCGGACAGTTCAACGCGATTGTCAATAAGTGTTCAAATAGTTTTGAAATAAAAATCACAATTCCAAACTTCAATAGCAGACATAAATTTGATACTTTACTCAAGATAATCAGCATTGAAATTATCCATGATTTAATGGAAAATTTAATATTTTCGCCACTCATCGCAATATCTGAGCGTACTAGTGTAGTAATTTTCCAACCTATTTTTGATCAAATCAATAGCAAAAGAAGCGAGCTAACATTCTCACAAAAAGATATTAATAATATGATATTAAAAAAAGGCATTTAGATGAGCTTACAAAAGGGATTTTTAAAAACATTACTAAACCGTTTATCGATAATATTGACATTTCTCGATCAAGAACACACGAACTTTCAGAACTACATTACTTTTCAGAAATCAAAAAACTGATAAGTCAAATAAGTGGTGGTGAGTTTATTGAAGAGGAAGATGTTCGATTTAAACCTACTGGTACAGATATCTACCTAGATTTCTCTATGGTCTCATCTTCAACAAAATCAATTTATCTTATCGAAAAGATCATTAAGCATGAACTTAAGCCAGGCTCAATAATCATCATTGATGAACCAGAACTTAACCTTCATCTTGACAATCAAGTATTAATGGCACGTCTTTTAGCTACTCTTGTTAATTCTGAGATTACAGTCGTTATTACTACACATAGCGATCATATGCTTCGCGAGATTAACAACCTGATTATGCTTGGCTCTGGAAACATAGAGGAAGAAGATCAACAAGAATTAATGAGTGAGTTCGACATTGACAAATCTTGTTTACTCACATCAGAGCAGGTATCTGCGTATGTAGTTTCTTCAAGAGAGAAAAAAGTTTTTCCAGCTGTGTAATGGTCTAATGTCAGCGGACAGTAAGATAGGGGGATGAAGAAGGTTTTGGAGGAATGGT
>NZ_ATVC01000104.1 GCF_000420525.1 Aquaspirillum serpens DSM 68 | reverse complement strand
GGCAGGAGCAACACATCATGGCACAGCTGACACACACACCGGTAGTCACCGCCTTACGCTCTTTAGAAACCCTCAGCCAAACCAAAGAAGAACAATTGCGCGCCATTGCACGGCAACGTGCTGTCTGGGATTACAACACCGACATCATCACTGCAAGGGAAGAGGGCATAGAAGAAGGCATTCAAAAAGGTCTAGAAAAAGGCATACAAAAAGGTCGTGAAGAAGGCATACAACAAGGACTAGAAAAAGGTAAGCAAGCCATGCAAGCCCTTCTCCGAACCTTGATCGAAGCGCGGTTTGGTCAGCCGTTACCAGATTGGGTGTTATCGCGGTTGCGGACAGCGACGCCGGAACAGTTGCAACAATGGGGCATTTCGTTAGCGCAGGCACAGCGGTTGGAGGATATTTTCGAGGTTTGACCCCCCGTAGGGCGGATAAGCGCAGCGCATCCGCCAAACCCGTAGATAGCATGGGCACTGGTTTTGTGCCCACCAAATCCATATCACCGAGACCACACCAAAAAAACCACCCGAACCAATCATATTTTATCTCATGGTAGCAGCGGTCGTATTCAGCTTGGAACAGCAGGTTTAGATAATAATAGTTTTAAGCAGTATCAAAATGACTTAGAGAAAATTGGAAATAGTTTAACGGTTGATGGTGATATTTTAGTTTATGGTTGTGATGTTGCTAATGGTGAAGTAGGTCAGGAATTTATTGGAAAGCTGGCACAAGTAACAAGTGCGGATATTGCGGCATCGGATGATTTGACAGGGGCGGCGGACAAGGGAGGGGGGGATTGGGTGCTGGAGCAGAGTGCGGGACAAATCGGCACCTATGAATTAGCTGCCAATGGGTTTGATGGGAAATTATCAATGGGGTTCACGACTGCTTCTAGCCCTATTCCCGATAGTGGTGGTTCGACTGGCAGTTGGGGAGTTTGGCTGGCTGGCGACTTCAATAATGATGGAGCAGTTGATGCTGTAACTCAGTTTGGCGGAGCAGGGACGGCTGTGACTCTGTGGCTAAACGATGGAAGCGGTAGCTACACTACCAGTAGCACAGCTATCGCTGCGACTGCTGGCTTCAATCTTTTAAATGCAAAGATTGCTGACTTCGATAATGACGGCGATCTGGACATGGCGTGTATGGTCTCTGGTGCCAGCAATGATTTACTTGCTACAAATGTTGATGCACCACCAACATTAAATTCATTCACACCAACTTCAAATGCAACGGGTGTTGGTGCGTCTGACAATATTGTTCTGAATTTTACTCATACCAATGCCTTGAGCAAAGGTACAGGCACTATCACTATTAAAGTAGATAACGGTGATAGCGATTATTCAAACGACACGGTTTTTGAAACTTTCTCTGTTACAGATTCAAGAGTTTCTATTAGCGGAAATTCCACATCTTCTACCGTAACCATAAATCCTGATGGCACTTTTGCGGCTAACACAAATTATTACTTAGTTATTAGCCCAGCGGCTTTTGTCGATGCAGATGGCAAGGGTTTTGTAACCAAAATTGAAAATCGATTCCATGCCGGTGTTCCTAACCCTGCTGTAAAACAAGCAGGCAACTCTCTTTCTACGGTTTCAGATAAAACAATTCTGAGTTTTACAACTGACGCGGTGGCCGACACCACCCCACCGGTCGCGCCAACCGTCGGCACAGCCAATTCAACCACATCAGTAAGCGTAACCGCTGAAGCAGGAAGCACGGTTGAACTGTTCAAATGGGTGGATGCGAACAATGACAGCACCGTAGACAGTGGCGAAGTCACCTCATTAGGCACAGCAACCGCCACCGGCGGCACGGCCAGCTTTACCAGCCTGACGTTAACCCATGGTGACAAACTCGTTGCTAAAGCTACCGATGCGGCAAGCAACACCTCGACTTATTCCAGTGCGCAAACCGTGTCGATTAGTAGCCCGACACCGACTCCCACACCAACCCCAGAGCCAACGCCTACACCAGTACCGACTCCCGTACCCACACCAGAGCCAACGCCGACTCCGGTACCGACTCCTATGCCTACACCAGAGCCAACACCGACGCCGGTACCTGTTCCCGTCCCGACACCAGAGCCTACCCCAACACCGGTACCCACTCCAGAGCCTACTCCGACTCCCGTGCCAACACCAGAGCCGACTCCAACACCAGTACCGACTCCCGTACCAACGCCAACACCAACTGGCACGTTTGACGGGGTGACGGTGAGTGAAACGGTACAGAGTGATGGTACTAAAGTGGTGACGATTCCAGTGGTGACAGAAGACCGTCAAGACGACCC
>NZ_ATVC01000103.1 GCF_000420525.1 Aquaspirillum serpens DSM 68 | reverse complement strand
CGATAAGCGCAGCAATAACAGTTTTGCGCAAGCCAACACCACAAAGGTGATAAAGAACAGAATCAAACCTAATTCAATCAATGCTGAGACGTGTAAACCTTCTTGAGCTTCTGCAAACTCATTGGCCAAGGCCGAGGCAATCGAGTTACCGGGATCCATTAGCGAACCGGTGATTTGATAGGCGTTACCAATTACAAAGGTTACGGCCATCGTTTCACCCAAAGCGCGACCCAACCCCAACATAATGCCGCCAATTACCCCAGCTTTGGTGTAAGGCAACACCACATAACGCACCACTTCCCATGTGGTTGCGCCAAGACCATAGGCCGATTCTTTTAACATCACTGGTACGATTTCAAACACATCGCGCATCACCGAGGCAATAAACGGAATCACCATAATCCCGAGGATCAAACCGGCGGTGAAGACACCAATCCCCATCGGCGCACCTTGGAACAAGAAACCAATGCCAGGCAGATGACCGAGGTTCTCAATAATCCAAGGTTGAACATGATCGGCAAATAGCGGGGCAAAGACAAACAAACCCCACATACCGTAAATAATCGAAGGAATCCCTGCCAACAATTCAATCGCCACCCCAATTGGACGGCGTAACCAAGCTGGGCATAACTCGGTTAGAAATAAGGCAATACCAAAGCTCACCGGTACGCCGATGAGCAAGGCAATAATGGCAGTGACCAAAGTGCCATAAATCGGTGCGAGAGCACCAAAATTTTCAGCAACCGGATCCCATGAACCACTGAATAGAAAGCTAAAACCAAATGCTTTGATGGTTGGCATCGCCCCGATAATCAGGGAAATAATGATGCCAATTAAGGTAGCAAGTACCAGAAACGCAAAACCGCGAGTAGTGCCTCGGAATAAGGTATCTAGGCGGCGCTGCATTTTGAGGGTGTTCTCAATGTGCTGGGCGTGCATGTCACTCTCTCAGGCTGACCGACAAAAAAGCCGGGGTTACCCCCGGCCTGTGATAGACCCATCTGCTTTCCGTCCACTCACAGCCGAAAAGCAGACGTTAGCAAGGGGCAAAAAATTAGTTATTCCAAACTGGTTTGCCGCTGGTGTCGGTGATGTTAGCTTTCCAGTGTGCACGAATTTGGTTAGCTACTACATCGGGCAGAGGGATGTAATCCAAGTCTAAAGCCAGTTTGCTACCTTCTTTGTATGCCCAATCAAAGAACTTCAGGGTTTCCAAACCTTGTTCTGGTTTGTCCTGTTTCTTTTGCATCAGGATGAACGTTGCACCAACGATAGGATAAGAGCCCTTGCCTGCTTGGTCGGTCAGAATTTCGTAGAAACCTGGGGCGTTTTTCCAATCTGCGTTAGCAGCGGCAGCTTTAAAGCTCTCTTCGCTTGGCAGAGTAAATTGACCATCTTTGTTTTTCACTGCGCCGTAGGTAATTTTGTTTTGCTTGGCGTAGGCATATTCGACATAACCCAAACCACCTTTGATACGGGTTACATAGTTTGCCACCCCTTCATTGCCTTTACCGCCCACGCCAGCAGGCCAACTCACTGCGGTACCTTCACCGACTTTTTGTTTCCAGTCTGGCGATACTTTCGACAAGTAGTTAGTCCAAATAAAGGTGGTCCCCGAACCATCCGAGCGACGAACCACCGTAATCGCCTGATCTGGCAAGTTCACCCCTGGGTTTAATTGACGAATCGCAGGGTCGTTCCACTTGCTCACTTTACCCAGATAGATATCTGCCAACAGTGGGCCAGTAAATTTCAGGCCGGTTTGTACACCGGGCACGTTAAAAATTGGCACCACGCCACCAACCACGGTTGGAAATTGTAATAAACCGTCTTTTGCCAGTTGTTCTGGCTTCAGTGGCATATCAGAGGCACCGAAATCCACGGTTTTCGACACAATCTGTTTAATCCCGCCGCCCGAACCAATCGATTGATAGTTGACCGAATGGTTGGTTTTCGCCTTGTAGGCTTCCGCCCATTTTGCGTACAAAGGATAGGGGAAAGTTGCACCAGCACCAGTGATATTGGCGGCAGCGGCATAACCTGACAACATTGCACCGGCCACAGTCAGTGCGGCGGTAAGGCGAACAGTGTGTTTCATGCTGGGAAGCTCCGTGCGAAATGGAATAAGCAAAAATAGCAACGTGGCCGGATGGTAAAGGGCTGCCATTGCAGAAATATTACAAGTCGTGTTTTTATCGGGCAGTGCGGGTCGCATCATTAAGATTGTCATATATTGTGCAAGCCAGCTGATTGTTGGCAGAGTGTTTGCTTCGCTTGCCGTTAAACGATTGTTTTACGGTAC
>NZ_ATVC01000102.1 GCF_000420525.1 Aquaspirillum serpens DSM 68 | reverse complement strand
AACTAGCTAATCAGACGTCGGCCGCTCGAATAACGCCAGGTCTTTCGATCCCCAGCTTTCCTCCTCAGAGCGTATGCGGTATTAGCACACCTTTCGATGCGTTATCCCCCATTACTCGGCACGTTCCGACGCATTACTCACCCGTTCGCCACTCGTCAGCGGTGCGAGGTCCCTGTTACCGTTCGACTTGCATGTGTAAAGCATGCCGCCAGCGTTCAATCTGAGCCAGGATCAAACTCTTCAGTTCAATCTCTGTTTAAACTTATTTTCGCTCACAAAACTCAATACTGACGTATTTTGTTGTGCAAGCGCTTGATGTCCAAGCACACCTATCGGTTGTATTCTGTTAAAGATCAATCAAACAAACGCTGTTTGCTGCTGCTGTGTTGCAGCGAGGAAGCGAACTATACCCACTCCCTCTCACATCGTCAAGCGAACGTGACGAAAAAAACCTAAAAAAAAGACAATCCTCTGTTTTTATTATGATCTTTTTCTTCTGTTTTTATTAGCCTGAGGACGAGGCACTTGTTTTTTTACGAGGGTAAAGTCTATTTTCAGTTGGTCCAGATCGACACGAGCCACTTTCACCTGCAAGGTATCGCCCAAACGATAGGTTAAGCCGCTACCTTCACCGACGATGGCATGGCGTTCCGCATCGTGATGAAAATAATCTTCCCCGAGCTCAGAAATATGAACCAATCCTTCGGTGTAGATCTCGTCAAGAAGGATAAACAACCCAAAAGACGTCACGGCTGTCACCTTACCGCTGAAAGCTTCACCTAAGTGTTGCTGCATATAGTGACATTTGAGCCACGTTTCGACTTCTCGACTTGCTTCATCAGCACGACGCTCGGTCATAGAACACTGAACACCCATCTCTTGCCACTTTTTCAATGGCCGGTATTTTGTTTCGTTTAAAATAGCCTTAATCGTACGATGCACCAATAAATCCGGATAACGACGAATCGGCGAAGTAAAGTGGGTATATGCCTCATAGGCCAAACCGAAATGGCCTTTTTGTTCTGGGGTATAGACAGCTTGCTGCATCGAACGCAACATGACTGTTTGTAATACTGCGGCATCTGGACGATTTTTCACTTGTTCGGCCAACTGAGCATAATCAGCGGTGGTAGGCTCATCGCCTCCTTCAAGCGACAGGCCAGACAGTTTCAAGAATGCGCGAAGATTTTTTAATTTTTCTGGTGTAGGCCCTTCGTGCACTCGGAACAGACATTTACGTTTGGCCTGCAAAATAAATTCTGCCGCACACACATTTGCTGCCAACATACATTCTTCAATCAGACGATGGGCTTCGTTACGCTGCACAGGTACAATTTTGTCGATTTTGCCCTGCTCGTTAAATACAATTTGTGTTTCAACAGTATCAAAGTCGATCGCACCACGCTTTTGACGATTTGCAGCAAGCAGACGATAAACTTCAAATAGATGTTGCAAATGAGGTAACAGCGTTGGAGGTGCTTCAGCAGCCCCCTCGGTCAACCAATGCCACACTTGGTTGTATGTTAATCGTGCCTGTGATTTCATCACTGCAGGATAAAACCGATAGTGCTTCACTTTGCCTTTAGCACTTAGCTGCATATCACACACCATACACAGCCGTTCGACTTGCGGATTCAAAGAACAAATTCCGTTAGACAAAGCTTCAGGCAACATCGGAATCACTCGGCGAGGGAAATACACCGAGTTACCCCGACTAAAACTGTCTTGATCGAGGGCATCATTAGGCAACACATAGTGACTGACATCCGCAATTGCCACAATCAGACGCCATCCCTTACCTTGCCGCTCGGCAAAAACAGCATCATCAAAATCACGCGCGGTTTCGCCGTCAATCGTGACCAAAGGCAAATGTCGTAAATCTTCGCGTTCTTTTAGATCTTTTTTACGCACCTTACTTGGTGTGCTTTGTGCCTGTTCTAACGCAGCAGCTGAGAATTGATAGGGCAGAGCATGTTTGCGTAGTGCAATCTCTATTTCAATGCCAGAATCACCCACATTTCCTAAAATTTCACAGACACGCCCCATGGGTTGCACATGAGGTGCCGGCTGAACCAGCAATTCAGCCACAACAACTTGCCCAACTTGGGCCAATAAGTCCGGATTCGGTTCAATCAACACATCTTGATGGATACGTTTATCTTCGGGAATCAAAATCAGCACACCGCGTTCGCTGTGCAAACGCCCAACTAAGGTTTGATGTGCCCGCTCCAGCACTTCAATAATATGGCCTTCGGTACGTCCACGCCGATCAGTACCCGCCTTTTGTACCAAGACACGATCGCCATGTAAGACTTTTTTCATCTCACGTTCAGATAAAAACCAATCTTTACCCCCTTCATCCGGTGTAAAAAAGCCAAAGCCATCGCGATGGCCGATGACCCTACCAGCGACGGCTTCTATTTTTTCTGCCACACAGACAAAACCACGGCGGTTAATCAATACTTGCCCCTCACGCGCCATAGCACGCAAGCGGCGAGTGAAAAAGACCCATTCATCCTCTGTGATCGAAAGCAAGTTACCTAACTCTTGCGTCGATAACGGCACACCACGTTCAGCTAAAACTTGTAAGACAAACTCTCGACTTGGTAAAGGAGAGGGATATTTTTGTTTTTCACGTACTAAAAACGGATCTTGTTCACGCAAACTACCTGTAGAAGATAGCAAATTATGTTTTTTTACCATTGACAGCCCCATAAAAATCCTTATAATTCGGCGTCTGTTTGTGATATCAGATTCACCGATATGGCAAACATAACAGAAAACAGCGCCCAGGTGGCGGAATTGGTAGACGCACTAGGTTCAGGTCCTAGCGCCCGCAAGGGTGTGGAAGTTCGAGTCTTCTCTTGGGCACCACGCTGTT
>NZ_ATVC01000101.1 GCF_000420525.1 Aquaspirillum serpens DSM 68 | reverse complement strand
CGGGTCGAGCAATGGCAGCATGGTTGGGGCAGAGACGAAAAGTAATACGGATGATTATAGTAGGGTGGATAAACGTAGTGCATCCACCCAAAACACACATGAAGCAGGCAAATTAAAAATGGTGGGCACAAAACCCGTGCCCACGCTACTGGCGGATGCGCTGCGCTTATCCGCCCTACAGCACTGACCTCCCCCTGAAATCAGGGGGAGGCTGGGCGGGGATCTTTATTTACATGGAATTTCATTGTTCAGGGCGCATGACGCACCCCGAGGCGGGATGAGATTACATTGATTCGAGGGTATCAATCCCCAACAACCCCAACCCTGTTTTCAAGGTATCTGCTGTTAAGCGTGCCAATTTCAGGCGGCTTTGCCGTAGTTGACCTTCGCTTTTCAATACCGGGCAGGCTTCATAGAAACGAGAGAACAGCGTTGCCAACTGATACAGATATTGACACAAGAAATGTGGCGTACCATCGCGAGCAATATCTTTTAACACATCGGCAAACTGTAATAATTGCACAGCCAATTGATGTTCGGCAGGCTCTTGCAACACCAGTTCACAAGCCGTATCAAAATCATCTGCTTTACGGAATAAAGACGCGACACGAGCATAGGCATATTGCAAATAAGGTGCGGTATTGCCTTCAAACGACAACATGGTGTTCCAATTGAACACATAATCGCTGTTGCGGTGTTTTGACAAATCGGCATATTTCACCGCACCAATCCCCACCACCTGAGCAATGCGGCGGCGTTGTGCTTCATCTAATTCTGGATTCTTACTGCTGACCAGTTCAAACGCACGTTGTTCTGCTTCATTGAGTAGATCAATCAGTTTGACTGTGCCGCCGGTACGGGTTTTGAACGGGCGATTGTCTTCGCCCATCATGGTGCCAAACCCAATATGTTCTAACACCATATTGGCGCTATAACCTGCTTTTTGGGCAATGGTAAAAATCTGTTGGAAATGTAAGCTCTGCCGTGCATCCACCACATATAACACGCGGTCGAGATTTAACACGGTATGGCGGTAGCGGACAGCGGCTAAGTCGGTGGTGGCATACAGATAGCCCCCATCTTTTTTCTGGATAATGACCGCTTGTGGTTCACCTTCTGGGTTTTTAAACTCCTCCAAAAAGACCACCTGTGCGCCATCGCTTTCCACCAACAAGTTTTTTGCACGTAAATCATCAATAATGTGCGGCAAATCATCGTTATAGGCTGACTCACCTCGCACTGCAGCGCGATCTAAACTGACTCCTAGGCGGTCGTAAACGGCTTGACAATGGGACAACGAAATCTCAACAAATTGCTGCCATAAAGCTAACACGGCGGCATCGCCTGATTGCAGCTTCACCACATATTCACGTGCCAGTTCGGCAAATTGCTCATCTTCATCAAACCGAATTTTGGCTTGGCGATAGAAAGTCTCTAAATCATCTAACGCTAAATCACTGCTGGCGCTTTGTTGTTCTAATAAGTACGCTGTCAACATCCCGAATTGGGTGCCCCAATCGCCGACGTGGTTGGCACGAATGACATCATGGCCTAAAAATGCCAATACTCGCGCTAACGCGTCACCAATGATGGACGAACGCAGATGGCCGACGTGCATTTCTTTTGCCAAATTGGGGGAGGAATATTCCACCATCACTTTTTGCGGCGCGGCCACCGGCGCTACTGCCAATCGTGAGTCTTGTGCTGCTTGTTGAAGTTGTTGGGCTAAGAAAGCGTTATCGAGGGTAATGTTGATAAAACCTGGGCCGGCGATATCAATTTTGCTGGCAATTCCCGCTAAATCGAGTGTATCAACGACTTGTTGTGCGAGGGCACGAGGGGCCATTTTTAGCTGTTTAGCGGCGGCCATCACCCCATTGGCTTGGTAATCGCCAAATTCAGGACGTGAAGCCGGTTGGATCAGCGCCTGTGCTTGGCTGGCTCCAGCGGCAGTAAGGGCGGCACAAACGCGTTGGTCGAGAAGTTGCAACAATGTCATGATAGATAAGTCCAGAAAAATCAAAGCACCGCCCATAGCGGTGCCGACCTGAAAAAAGATTGGGCGAATTGTACCGTTTTTGTAAACACAATTCTCGTTTCTGTGTGCTCTTGGATTCTTGCTAGATGCACCGATAATCTGTGGCACAGCACAAGTGACGTGGTGCTGACGATGGGTTTAGATAGCTAATAGCAATGGTTGTTATACAAACAATCAATTGGAGCTATCAAAATAATCTGGTTAAGATGCATCCCATCAACAAGTTGTTCTGTCAAACCCCAACAGGAGAAACCCGAATGTCCTTGATCAACACTGAAGTGAAACCGTTTAAAGCCACTGCTTTCCACAATGGCAAATTCGTTGATGTGACCGAAGCCGATCTGAAGGGCAAGTGGTCCGTGCTGATTTTCATGCCAGCTGCTTTTACCTTTAACTGCCCAACCGAAATCGAAGACGCAGCGAACAACTACGCTGAGTTCCAAAAAGCCGGCGCTGAAGTGTATATCGTGACCACCGATACCCATTTCTCGCACAAAGTGTGGCACGAAACTTCGCCAGCCGTGGGCAAAGCACAGTTCCCACTGATCGGTGATCCAACACATCAACTGACCAATGCTTTTGGCGTGCATGCATATCCCTGAAGAAGGTTTGGCTCTGCGCGGTACCTTCATCATCAACCCAGAAGGCGTGATCAAGACATTGGAAGTGCACGACAACGCTATCGCTCGTGACGTGAGCGAAACCCTGCGTAAGCTGAAAGCGGCACAATATGTCGCAAACAACCCAGGTCAAGTGTGCCCAGCAAAATGGAAAGAAGGCGAAAAAACCTTAGCTCCATCGCTGGACTTGGTAGGTAAGATCTAATCGCCAGTCGGTTTATGGCTTAGTAACAACGCGGGTGGCAACACCCGCTGTTGTTAAGTAAAAAACTTCATGCTATTTGCCACATAAACCAGCATTTTTATCAAAAAAGAATGCTTATTTATGTGTAATCCTTGGCGTAACTCGGAGCGGTGATTTCGCTGCCGCCGCCATCCCCCGACCCTTAGGAGACAACGATGCTCGATAGCAACATTCAAACCCAACTCAAAGCCTACCTTGAACGCTTGGTCAACCCTATTG
>NZ_ATVC01000100.1 GCF_000420525.1 Aquaspirillum serpens DSM 68 | reverse complement strand
CCAATCCACCGATATTAGCGCCTCGGTGGAGAACGGCTACAGATCCTGTGCTCCCACCGCTTTGCGGTAACCTGGGATGCCGGCCACCGAAAACTCCGGTGCGCACCATTGGATTGGGAGCCATGCACAGCGACTTGAATGCAAGTGGCTTGATTTACCACAGGGTGCGCTTCGCGCACCCACAATTCCTCCCCTGACTCAAGTCAGGGGTTTCCTTGCGGAGATTCTATGAATTTTAACCGTGGTCGGCAGCGTGATGAACCGGAAATTAACTTTATTCCGCTGATCGATTTATTACTGGTGGTGTTGATCTTTTTGGTGGTCTCGACCACTTATGCGCGCTTTGCCGAAGTAAAAATCAACTTACCCGAGGGGGGCGCACCAGCCAGTGCTGTATCGCCTGATCCTATCCTCCATATTGCAGTAACTGCACAGGGCAGCTATCAGATTGGTCCACAGGCAGTGGCAGAAGGGCAACGGGAAGCGTTGGTAGCGGCATTGAAAACTGCAGCACAAGGAAAGACCAATCCTGTGTTAGTGATCAATGCTGACGCATTAGCAACGCACCAATCGGTCATTCAAGTCATGGAAGCGGCACGGGAAGCAGGGTTAGTCCGAATTACGTTTGCCACACAGGCACCGGTGAATTCTTAAATGGCGTCTGTTGCCAATTGGCTAGTGAAACGTTGGTATGCCGAACAGCCAGGTTGGGCGAGTGTGTTTGCGCCGCTTAGCGCGTTGTTTGCGTTGATGAGTGCTGGACGTCGCCTTGCCTATCGTTTGCGTTGGTTGCCGTCTTACCGGCTGACGGTCCCTGTGGTGGTCGTTGGCAATGTTACGGTTGGTGGTGCAGGTAAAACGCCCTTAACCTATCATTTACTGACGGCTCTCCGGCAACAAGGGTGGCAGCCTGCGGTCATCAGTCGTGGTTATGGCGGCCATGCAACGGTACCGACGCCGGTGAAAATAGATTCAGATCCGAACCTATGTGGAGATGAACCTGTCTTATTGGCGCGGACAGGTTGTCCGGTGTGGGTGGGAAGGGATCGGGTGGCAACGGGACAGGCGTTGTTAGCCGCACATCCTGAAGTCGATGTTCTGTTATCGGATGATGGTTTGCAACATTATCGTTTGCAGCGTGATCTTGAGTTACTGGTCATCGATGGGCGGCGACAATTGGGAAATGGTTGGTTATTGCCATGTGGGCCATTGCGTGAAGGACGCTGGCGATTACAAACAGTGGATGCCGTGGTGGTTAATGGTGAACCGGTGGCTGCTATACAAACCCCCGCCCCTCTATTTGCCATGACGTTACAACCCGAACCTTTTTATGCTTTAACAAATGCCGCTCATCAGCGTGTTGTGGCGGATTTTATCGGCAAAGATTGTGCAGCAATTGCCGGAATCGCCGATCCTCAACGCTTTTTCAACACATTAGGCCAGATGGGATTGCATTGTCGTGAATATCCTTTCCCCGATCATCATCCTTTGAAAATGAAGGATTTACCTGTTGCAGAATGTGTTTTGATGACAGAAAAAGACGCAGTCAAACTACAGCAACATTCTGAATCAGCCAATGCTGATGATAAACTATGGGTTTTACCGATCAGCGCGGTGCTTTCTCCAGACCTCGCTTCTTGGCTAACCGAGCAACTGAAAGCCTTACATCACCATGGATAGCAAATTGCTTGAAATTCTTGTTTGCCCACTATGCAAAGGACCTTTGCTGTTTCAAAAAAACTCACAAGAGTTGATTTGTAAAGCAGATCGTTTGGCTTTTCCCATTCGTGACGGTATCCCAGTGATGTTAGAAAGTGATGCTCGGCCTTTGGCTGACGATGAAAATGTATCTCAGGCTTAAGCGATGACACTTCCCCGCTTTCTTGTGGTCATTCCTGCCCGTCTCGCTTCGACACGCTTACCCAATAAGCCTCTAGCTGATATTGCCGGCTTGCCAATGGTGGTACGAGTGGCGCAACAAGCACAGCAGTCTGCTGCCGCTGCGGTATGGGTGGCAACGGATCATCCTGATATCGTTGCGACTTGCGAAGCACATCAAGTACCAGTTCGTTTGACTGCCAGCCATCATCCTTCTGGTACGGATCGGTTGGCCGAGGTGGTTGAACAATTACATCTGGCCGACGATGAAATTATCATCAATGTACAGGGGGATGAGCCACTATTGCCGCCAGCGCTGATTGATGAGCTTGCTACCTGTTTAGCGGCACAACCAAATTGTGTCATGGCAACATTAGCGCATCCCATCCTTCACGCGGAAGAGTTTTTCAATCCTAATGTGGTGAAGGTGGTGTGTTCTGAACAAGGACAGGCACTTTACTTCAGTCGTGCGCCGATACCATGGGCTCGTGATGCTTTTATGCACCAGCCTATTACGACTTTACCGAAGGCCCACCCTGCGCTGCGACATATCGGCATTTATGCTTATCGCGCTGGTTTTCTGCGACAGTATCAGGCGCTATCTCCCTCGCCATTAGAGCAGTGGGAAGCATTAGAACAATTACGGGTGTTGGCACATGGTTTTGCCATTGCAGTGAAAACTATCACCTTGCCACCTCCCGCTGGTGTTGATACACCAGAAGATTTAGCTCGAGTTCGAGCTTTTTTTGCAACACAACACACTCAATAATCAACAGAGAGAAACCATCAGGAGCAAATGCATGAAACTGATTCTTTTGGGCGCCCCAGGTGCTGGTAAGGGAACGCAAGCAAAAGCCATTTGTGAGAAATATGGCATTCCCCAAATTTCCACCGGCGATATGTTACGCGCGGCAGTGAAAGCTGGCACCCCTTTGGGCTTGGAAGCCAAGGCTATTATGGATGCCGGTGGTTTGGTGCGTGATGACATCATTATTGGTTTGGTGAAAGAACGTATCACTGCCGCAGATTGCGCAAATGGTTTCCTGTTCGATGGTTTCCCTCGCACCATCCCTCAAGCAGAAGCGATGCGTGCTGCTGGCGTTGACATTGATTTCGTGGTTGAAATTGATGTGCCGGATAGCGAGATTGTCGAGCGTATGTCTGGTCGCCGTGTGCATGTGGCATCAGGTCGTACCTATCATGTCAAATTCAATCCTCCGAAAGTGGAAGGTAAAGATGACGAAACCGGTGAAGACCTGATTCAACGTGAAGATGACAATGAAGCGACTGTGTTAAAACGGTTGGCGGTGTATCACGAACAAACCGAGGTGCTGGTTGGCTTCTATTCGCAATTAGCCAGCAGCGGTGATGCGTCGGCACCAAAATACATCAAAGTGCCTGGTGTAGGTTCGGTTGATGGCATTCGTGATGCGATTTTCCGCGCGTTAGACGCTTAATTTGCGAATGATGCTGTGCAGAGCCCGTCACATGGCGGGCTTTACGCTAAGGCAAAAATGATAGGCGTAAAAAAACCACCTTTCGGTGGTTATTTTGCTGATGGTGCCCAAGAGAAGACTCGAACTTCCACACCCTTGCGGGCGCTAGGACCTGAACCTAGTGCGTCTACCAATTCCGCCACCTGGGCG
>NZ_ATVC01000099.1 GCF_000420525.1 Aquaspirillum serpens DSM 68 | reverse complement strand
TTACGCTCTTTAGAAACCCTCAGCCAAACCAAAGAAGAACAACTGCGCGCCATTGCACGGCAACGGGCGGTGTGGGATTACAACACCGACATCATTACGGCACGGGAAGAGGGCATAGAAGAAGGCATCCAAAAAGGTCTAGAAAAGGGTCTAGAAAAAGGTAAGCAAGCCATGCAAATCCTTCTTCGCACGTTAATCGAAGCGCGGTTTGGCCAGCCATTACCGGATTGGGTGTTGTCGCGGTTACGGGCAGCGACGCCGGAGGAGTTGCAGCAATGGGGGGTGTCGTTAACCCGAGCGCAGCGGTTGGAGGATATTTTTGAGGCTTGACCCAACCACCCTGAAAAAATTTGGTGAAGCACTATTTTCCAGAGAGTAATGACAAAAAAATAGGCACTGCGAACAGTGCCTATTTTTCGTATGCTGGCGCACCCGAGACGATTCGAACGTCCGACCCCTGCCTTCGGAGGGCAGTACTCTATCCAGCTGAGCTACGGGTGCAAAGAGTAAGGGCGAGATGATAACGTGTCAGCCGCTTGTCGTCTAGCGCCCATTTGTTTAGCGATAGTTGCTCAGATGTGGGGCCAAGGTTTGTAACATCTGATTTAAGATTTTTGGACTAGCGGCAACAATATCACCGCTGTTTAACCAATTTTCTTCACCAAATACATCCGTCACAATCGCGCCAGCTTCTTGGGCAATCAAACTACCGGCAGCAATATCCCACGGCTTTAAACCAAACTCCCAAAAACCATCGGCACGGCCGCAGGCAACATAGCACAAGTCCAATGCCGCAGCCCCTTCACGACGAACGCCCGAACTCTTGCGAATCATATCGCCCAAAGTTGCCAAGTATAGGTCTAAATGTTGCAAGTTAGAGTAGGGGAAACCTGTCACTAACAGCGCTTCGGCCAGCTGAATACGACGGGCAGCACGAATACGGCGATCATTAAGAAATGCACCGGAGCCTTTGCTGGCGGTGAATAGATCGTTGCGGTTTGGGTCGTACACCACGGCTTGGGTGATTTGGCCACGATGCACTAAGGCAATCGAAATCGCGTATTGGGGATAGCCATGTAGATAGTTGGTAGTGCCATCGAGTGGGTCGATAATCCATTCATACTCAGACTCACCTAAACGCTGGGCACCCGACTCTTCGCCCAAGAAAGCGTGTTGAGGATACGCCTCGCGAATCACTTCGATAATGGCGGCCTCTGCAGCACGATCCACCTCACTCACATAATCATTGGGCCCTTTTTGGTCGGGGCGAATGAGGTCCAGATTATGTGAAGCGCGCTGAATAAGGTTGGCGGCGCGCCGGGCGGCTTTAATAGCCGTGGTGAGCATGGGATGCATGGGCAATCTCTCGTGATTCGTGGATGTCAATGAGCGAAAAAACCCGAACAAGTTTCGGGTTTTCTGGATAATGCGACATTTTACCCGACATTCTGAGAATGGATAAGTCCCAAGTGCTTGATCACACATCATTTGATGTCTTGCAACGCATCCGCATTGTGCTGTCGCGACCGTCCCATCCGGGCAATATTGGCTCTGCTGCCCGTGCTATGAAAACGATGGGACTCAGCCGACTCTATCTCGTCGAGCCAAAACACTTTCCCGACCCACAAGCCGAAACCTTAGCCAGCGGTGCTGTCGATGTGCTGCAACGCGCAACGGTATGCCACAGTTTGGATGAGGCGTTGCAGAATGTAACCGTTGCCGCAGCATTGACTAGCCGCCGCCGAGAAATCGCCGCCGACCTTCATCCACCCCGTACTGCCGTGGCCGATTTATTGGCGTTGGCGCGCAGTGGGCAAGAAGTGGCTTTGGTGTTTGGTAATGAAACTTTTGGCTTGTCGATTGAGGAAGTGGAACGCTGTAATTTACTGGTTACCATCCCAGGTAATCCGGCTTATTTTTCGCTCAATTTGGCACAAGCGGTGCAGGTGATGTGTTATGAGGTGTTTCAACAATATAACGACAACCTCGACCACCTGCGGCCAAACATCGACTTAGCCACGCGAGAGGAAGTGCAAGGTTTCTACCGACATCTGGCCACCAGCTTGGAAGATATCGGCTTTTTCCGCCGCCGTAATGGCGAGCGTTTAATGCGGCGCATTTCCACGCTATTCGACCGTGCCCGTCTGCAACGCGAAGAAGTTGATATTTTGCGTGGGATGTGTAAACAGATGCAGTATTTGGCACAACATCAGCCAAACGATGTGCCACCCCTCGACCCTAAGTCATAAAAAAACGCTTTGTTGCAAGAGAATCATGTCAAGAGGCAAGCTCTTGCGTATGATTTGCTGCAATTTTGTTTTAAGTCACTTTTGCTATGTCTGATTCTCCCTCCTCCCCAGTCTTTGTCGGGCGACAGCCCATTTTGAATCACCAATTTGACTTGGTGGGGTATGAGCTTTTATTTCGCGACGGGGGGCAGAATCGGGCGGTGATTGATGATGACTGTAAAGCTACTGCTCAGGTCATCTCGGCAGCCTTTGGCCAAACCCTGATGTGTAATGTGTTGGGCGAATATCGCGGCTTTATCAATGTCAATGCCGCCTTTCTCAATAGCGAGATGGTCGAGTTATTGCCAAAAGATAAAGTGGTGTTAGAAATTTTGGAGCATGTCGAACCGACACCGGAATTTATTCAACGCTGCCGCGCCGTACAAGCCGCCGGCTTCACACTGGCATTAGATGATTTTTGTGAATTCGATCCAAAGTGGATTCCTCTGCTGAAAATCGTCGATATCATCAAAATTCCCTTGCTGCCTGAGGTTGAAGCACAACTGCCCGCCCTGTTGAGTCATATCGTTCCCTACCGTGCCAAGCGACTGGCCGAACGTGTTGAAACACAGCAACAAGCCCAAGCGTGTTTAGAACTCGGGTTTACCTTGTTTCAGGGGTATTTTTTCTCGCGTCCGGAAGTGTTGCGGGCACAGCGGCTTGATGTCTCACGGCTACGGGTATTAGAACTGTTGTCTTTATTAGCGGTGGAAGCGGAAACCAGTGCACTAGAACGGGTATTCAAAGAAGTGCCGAGTTTGGCAATGAATTTATTGCGAATGACCAACTCTGTTGCCGCAGGATTCAGCCACCCGATTCGTTCTGTTCGCCATGCTATCACGGCACTAGGCCGCCATCAGCTACGACGCTGGTTACAGTTGTTATTGTATTTAGAACAAGAAAACATGGCGGTTGGCAGTCCGTTATTTCGCACGGTAGCAGCACGGGCGCGGTTGATGGAATTATTAGCGATGCAAAGCCATCCCAAACTGAGCGAAGAGGCTTTTTTATGTGGTTTGTTGTCGATGGCCTCGACACTTTTCACTGCACCGATGGCACAAATTTTAGCGGCCATGCCCTATCTGTCTCCCAGTATTCGCCAAGCCTTACTGAATCAAAGCGGCCCACTCTACCCATTTTTGGAAATTGCCGAGGTGATTGAACAAGAACGCCATGATCGGTTAGGAATTAGCTTTCCGGTGTTACAAAAGTATGGCTTCCAGCTCACTCGCGTTGCAAAAGCGCAGGCAGAAGCCCTTGCATGGAGTCATGCCATTGGTCGGATGGCAGATGATTTGGCTGATGATGAAGATCGCTAGTTTTTGCTTGATCTTGCTGTTGGGGATAGGGTTAAGCCAGCCGGTGGTGGCAGCGCATAGCGTTTCTCTTTCTGCAGAAGAACAACGGTATCTCGCGCAACATCCGGTTATTAAAGTCTGCGTTGACCCAGATTGGGCACCGTTCGAGCGCATTAACGAACAAGGGCAGCATGAGGGGATCGGGGCAGACCTATTGCAACTGGTTGCTAAGCGAGTGGGGATTAGAGTAGAGCTCTACCCTGTGCTTAATTGGGAAGAAAGCCTTGCCGCTTCCAAAAGTGGTCGCTGTCAAATCATGAGCTTCCTTAACCAAACCCCTGCCCGTGAAAAATGGCTGATTTTCACTGAGCCGGTGTTTTACGATCAAAATGCCATCATCACCCGCGAAGAACACCCTTTTATCCCCTGCGCCGTAAAACCTCGCCATTCATGGCGGG
>NZ_ATVC01000098.1 GCF_000420525.1 Aquaspirillum serpens DSM 68 | reverse complement strand
CAAGACCGAGGCTATGCCGAGAAATACCGCAGCCGAGGTGAACCGATTCATTTGATTGGGGTTGAGTTTAGCCGTGAACAGCGGAATGTGGTGGGGTTTGAGTGGCAGACTTTATCTGCAACAATCTCAAACTAGATCAGCATGAGATTCATAGCCTCATTCGCTTGATTGGTATCGAATCGCCAGGATTGACCACCCGTCTGGCGATTGTCGAGGCGGTGGCAGAGCATGATTAACCACACGCCTCGACAAAAGCAGAATCCCTTCACTCTCGGGTATAAATTACTTCCCAATCGCCATCATCACCATCGTCGATGTCATCCTCATCCGCTTGGTAATCAGGATTGAGGGTGAACTGATGTTCACGCAACACGGCTAATAGCTCACGGACATCTTCTGGCAAGCGTGATTTCCAACTCATTGCCTCGCCTGTGGTGGGATGAATCAAGCCTAACACCGCCGCATGGAGGGCTTGTCGGCCCAGTTTTTTCACTGCCAAGGCCAAGTCTTCTGGGATTTTATAGCGAGGATTGCCATATAACGCATCGCCAGCCAAAGGATGACCGGCTTGTTTCATGTGCACTCGGATTTGATGCGTACGGCCTGTTTCAAGACGGCATTCGATATAAGTATGGTAGTCAAACCGTTCTAATACCTTCACATGCGTCACAGCAGGTTTACCGCCAAACCGCACCACGGCCATTTTCTGCCGTTGGTGAGGATCGCGACCAATCGGCTCATCAATCACGCCATCATACGCCACCTTACCATCGGCAATAGCACGGTACACCCGCTTGACAGTTCTAGCTTGTAATTGCCGTACCAAATCGGTTTGGGCTGCCAAAGTTTTCGCCACCACCATCAGGCCACTGGTTTCTTTATCGAGGCGATGGACAATGCCAGCGCGTGGAATATGGCGCAACGAGGGCAAGTAATGCAGCAGGCCGTTAAGCAAAGTCCCCGACCAATTACCAGCGGCAGGATGAACCACCAAGCCCACGGGTTTATCGATCACTAAAATGGCGTCGTCTTCGTACACAATATTCAGCGGCATCGCTTCTGGGGCAAAAGCGGCCTCTTCGGGGGTCAGTTGTTCGAAGACTTCGAGCTTCTCTCCACCATAAATTTTGGTTTTGCTATTGACCGGCGTGCCGTTCATCAATACAAAGCCATCCTTAATCCATTGTTGTAATCGACTACGTGAGTAGTCGGTCAACAAGGCAGCTAAGGCTTGATCTATACGTTGTCCGCCGAGGTCAGTTGGGATTTCAACGACACGGGGGCTAGAGAAGTCGTTATAATCGACCGGATTATCAATGGGATCTGTCATGAAACGATTCGTTGTAGGAATGCTGATGGCGGCATCGTTAGCCGCATGCTCGACCACTACCGAGCCAAAAGATGAAACCCGAGGCTGGCCAGTCGAGCGCCTGTATTATGAAGCGCGGGAAGAGCTGAACAGCAGCAATTATACCCGTTCCATCCAACTCTATGAAACTTTGGAGGCACGCTACCCTTACGGTCGCTTTGCGCAACAAGCACAAATGGACCTTGCCTATGCCCATTACAAAGAGCAAGAGCCGGCGTTAGCCCTCGCCGCCATCGATCGCTTCATGAAGCTTTATCCCGCGCATCCCAATTTAGATTACATGTATTACCTTAAGGGATTGGTCAATTACAACGACGATGGCGGGATTTTTGCCCGCTTTACCGGCCAAGATCGCGCCGAGCGTGATCCGAAATCGGCCCGTGAAGCCTTCCTTGCCTTTAGTGAATTGGTCAAACGCTTCCCCGACAGCAAATACAGTGCGGATGCCACCAAAAAAATGGGCGATTTGGTCAAAGGCTTAGCAGAAAACGAGCTCTATGTGGCGCGTCACTATATGAAGCGCAAAGCGTATGTGGCGGCAATCAACCGCGCTCAGCAAGTGATTAAAGAGTTTTCGAGTACCGAATATGTCGAAGAATCGCTGGCAATTATGGTGTCTGGTTACGACGCCCTTGGCCAAACCCAGCTACGCGATGATGCAAAGCGTGTGTTAGCAAAAAACTATCCCGATAGTCGCTATCTCACACAAGCTTGGCAACCTCGTGATGTGCCGTGGTATCAATTCTGGTAATCCCCGTCCCCGCCTCGTGCGGGGATTTTTTTGCCGACATATTGCGCTCATCGAAGTAACATCATGCTGTAATGCAGCTACCGCAAGCTAACCCCGCTATCAAAAAGCCGTTCATGATCAACAAAGGGGTGTTGAGATGAAGATGAAAAAAACTAAAATAAAGTTGTAAAAGCAGGAAATTAGTTGCGTCTGAATCTGTCTAAATAGTTGCCGGCACTGCGCAATGTGGTCTGGCGTCTGATATTGATTGTGCCCTCACGGCCAATCAATAGGTTTTGCAGAACGAGGAGTAGCACACCATGAAAAAACGAGTGATGACCCCAACCGAACGCCGCATGCTCAATGCTGAAATCTCTGCGTGGCGGGCGGGCGGCAAGCAACATGTTTTTCAACCAATTAGCCTCGCTGAAGCCAAACGCCGCCAAGCGCGACTCGACATCGAATACCTACGCGATTTGCGCGCCTGTGCTGCCTAAATTGCAGTGAGCGTAGGTACGGCTATGTTCGTAGGTACGCCATCACTCGGGGGAACAGCAAAAAGTCGCTACAAGCAGTGATTAGCGGCTCGTGCGGTGTAGGTTTTTTCTAATTGTTCACGCAAGGCGGGACATTTCTCTAAGACGGTTTGCAAATGCTGTCGTTGCAACATCAATACATGGCAATCCGTCAGCGCACGCACCGTCGCCGTGCGCTTCACCACTTTTAACAAAGCAATCTCACCAAAATAATCGCCCTGTGTTAACTCAGCGAGCCGCTGTGTGCCTGTTGAAGGATGTTCGAGTATCACCTCGACCCGTCCTTGCTGAATCATATACAAACAATCGCCATCCTCTCCCTGTCGAATAATCACCTCCCCCGCCATAAAGTTGGTAGTGGTGATATGACTATCAATTTCTATCAACAGTTGCTGATCATCAAGAATAGAAAATAAAGAAATTTGTTTGAGAGAAGCAATAGACATTTTATTTAGCCTTTACGAATTGGACAAAGCGCCGCTACAACATTGCCACAGCACACCACATATTCCATTCATCATAAAACCCTATTATTTTACGCGAAAAAGTAAGCAAGGTATGACGTAGATTTATCGAAAAAGGAGACAATGATAAACCATTTAGGGCAAAAGCTCACGATAAATTATTAAATTGTCCTACATCAAACAAAGCCTAGAAAGAAACGAAACACGGTGTTTTTGTGATTTTTTACATATAAAATAGATTTATGGAAGTTATCTAGGCAATCGGGGGCAAAAAATGTTCTATTCAAAAGAAATTGATATCCATACCGACCGAGAAGTGTTGTTCAAAATTCGCGTGCAAAGCTTTGGCGTCACTGGCTGCCGCACCACACCACATTGCAGCGCGGAAGTGTTGGTCTACGATTCTGAATTCACCCCGCCGTTTGCCTCTATCGTGTCGTTTCATCAGGTTTTTGACAGCATAGAAGGTGCTTTTCACCACGCAATGACATGGGTACGCCATTACAGTCGGCAACATCGCTATAACATCTCACACATTGATACTTTTTATGGCGAGAAAGAAAAACTGTTATTGGCCACCAATCCCTAATAACTAACATATACCTGACGCTCGCAATCAAGGTAGTCACACAAGCGGAGATGCTTTTGGAGTATGGGCGCGGTCAAGAAAACACCCCCACGGGCGTGGGGAAGACAACACATCACCGGCCTGCCGGTGGGTCGAAATGGAAACACCCCCACGGGCGTGGGGAAGACCCACCCAGATTAAAAATAACTTGCGAAACTTCGGAAACACCCCCACGGGCGTGGGGAAGACCAAACCTTTCTCGTTCAAAACTCCGTTTTCGAGGAAACACCCCCACGGGCGTGGGGAAGACTT
>NZ_ATVC01000097.1 GCF_000420525.1 Aquaspirillum serpens DSM 68 | reverse complement strand
CTGATTAAACGCGAACTGTAATACAGACTTCTCTCTCCCCAATACGTCTGTTTCCGCACCTGAATTTCAATATTGTATTGCACCCCAAAATCATCTTTCGCCAACACATCTAACACGATTTCTTTGGCGTGTAGGTCTTCACCGGAGATATTGGGATTGAGAATATCAGTGATGGTAATCGGCGGTTGATCGTAGCGGATGCTGTTAATCAAATCCGACAGCAATTCCGGTGATTGAGCAAAGAGACGTTTGAAGATGTAATCGTTCTTCGGGTCGAGCAATGGCAACATGGTTGGGGCAGAGACGGAAAGTAATACGGATGATTATAGTAGGGTGGATAAACATAGTGCATCCACCCAAAACAAACATGGAGCAATCAAATTAGGATGGTGGGGACAAAATTGGCGGATGGGTATGGCGGATGCGCTGCGCTTATCCGCCGTACAGCACTAAAACGCTTTCATGTACGAGCCACGCACGGCGAGTGTTTGCATGTGTAGCGTATTGTTCTGCGGTAATTCAATGTCTCGATCGGCACTGTATACGGTGAATAATCTAGTGCCGGGGTCAAGCGGATAGTAATCGGCAGGGTAAACATCATTGACAGCAGCTTGAGCAAGCGGCGCAGCGAAAAATACGGCAATGGCCGCTGACAGCGATTTCGACATGATAAGCAGCACCGGAAAAGAATAGCGCAGGATTCTAGAGAGATGAGTGTGATGCGACAAACATTATCACCGCGAAACCGGCTTTTTAGCCAACATCCGTTGTAGGGTGCGGCGGTGCATATTGAGGGCGCGGGCGGTGGCGGAGATATTGCCATCGTGTTCGGCTAATACCCGTTGAATATGCTCCCATGCCAAGCGGCGGACGGACATTGGAGCCTCGGGTGCGGCTTGTTCTAGGTTCGGTTCGAGGTCATCGAGCGCATGTAAGATATCATCGGCACTGGCTGGTTTGGCTAAGTAGTTGTCAGCGCCTAATTTAATCGCATCAACCGCCGTGGCGATGCTAGCAAAGCCGGTTAACACTAGAATTTTGCTGTCTGGCAACACTTCTCGCAGGCGCGGCAACAGGCGCAAACCGCTATCTCCCGCCAAATTTAAGTCCAAGACCACCCGTTCTGGCAGGTGTGGCGGCGGCACATCGAGCCACGTTTCTACCGCGTTAGCATTGTGCAAACGCTCCACCGGCCAACCGCGCCGCGCTAAAGCCCGTACCATTAACTGACCAAAACTTTCATCATCATCAATCAACAATAAATACGCTTGCTGTTCAGACATGGTGGTTTCCTTCTTGTGCTGGCCACGGTAATTTAACAGTCGCCAAAACTCCTCCGCCCTGTCGGTTCACTAAACTGACTTCACCGCCAAGCCGTTCAAAACTGGCATGGGCCAAAAATACGCCAATTCCCATCCCATCGGGTTTATTCGAGCGCATCGGTTGTCCTAGCTGGTTGAGCTGTTCTTCGCTAAGGCTGGGGCCTCGGTTGGCAATGGTGACTTCTAACCAGTTGGGTTGCCATTCAGCGGTCAAGGTCACGGTTTCTGACGATGCATCCACGGCATTGTTGAGTAAATTGAGTAATGCCGGTGCAAAAGTTGGGTCGAGGTGTCCGGTCGGGGCGCTATCGAGTTGCAGGGTGGTGCTGATGTGGGCATGGGGGCGGAGGCTGGCCCAGTGTTCTAGGATGCGATTAAATTGTGTTGCTAATGATTCCACTGCCGGTGGTTGGCCGTTGACCTGTTCGGCTAGCCGCATCAAAGCACGTTTACAGGTGTTCACTTGTTCGGAAGCCAACGCTAAGTCTTGTTCTAATAAAGGATGTTGCCCTGCGTAATCGAGCTGCATTTCATCTAGCAGCAAACGCAAAGTTGATAGCGGTGTGCCAAGCTCGTGGGCGGTACCGGCGGCTAAAGTGCCAATCGCGAGTAACCGTTCATCGCGCAGCTGTGCTTCACGCATCGCGGCAATTTGCTGTTCCCGTTGGCGCAGTTGGGTTGCCATTCGTAGCAAGAGCGCGGTGATTAACATCGCCGCGAGGCCAAACGTCGCCCACATCCCGAGTAGATGAATGCGGAACACAAATAGCGGATCCCCTGGGATGCCGGGCAAGGGGAGGTAAAACCACATTAAAAAGCTATAGACCGCCACCGCCCACGCGACAATCAGCCATGCCAAGCGCGGGGGTAATAAGACGGCGGCAATCGCCACAATCAGCAAATACAGCGTCACCACCGGATTGCCGGCGCCACCGGTAAAAAACAGTAGGATGCCGAGGGCACCGACGTCTAAACACAGTTGAAATGCCAATTCAAAGGCATCATGATGTAATCCTGCTTGGGTGGTTCGCCATGATAAATAGACATTAAGCGCAGTCAGTCCACTTAAACACAACACCAAGGGGACAACGGGTAGCTCAATCCCCAACCCACCGAGCGCAATCGCCAACCCCAACGCCGCCACAATAATAAAACCCCAACGGAGCCGAACCAGTTGTGCGAGTTGTGCGGAAAAGTGCATGGAGAAACCATCAGCAGAGGAAACAGGAACAGTGTAACACCAAAAAAAAGCGCAGGATGGAGCCACCAATCCTGCGGAACCTTGGAACAACAATGTGAGAAAAAGTATAACGTACTCCGTTATTTCTATCCTGCGGCACATTGACGCATCGCATCAAACAGCACATCAAAATCATCAGGAGCTTCTGATATGAGTATGGACGTCATTGACTTTGAGATTTACGGCGATGATATGCAGTTCGTCGAAATTGAGCTCGACCCCGGCGAGGCAGCGGTTGGTGAGGCCGGTAGCATGATGTATATGGAAGACCATATCCGAATGGATACGGTTTTTGGTGATGGTTCAGCTCAGCAATCTGGCGTGTTTGGTAAGTTACTGGGGGCGGGAAAACGCTTGCTTACCGGTGAAAGTTTATTCACCACCGTCTTTATCAATGAAGGCAACCAAAAACGTAAAGTGGCTTTTGCTGCATCGTATCCGGGTAAAATTATTCCGGTGCATCTATTAGAGTTGGGTGGGATGTTGTATGCACAAAAAGACAGTTTTTTATGTGCGGCCAAAGGGGTGAGTTTGGGCATTGCATTCCAGAAAAAACTCGGCGCAGGCTTGTTTGGTGGCGAGGGGTTTGTGATGCAAAAACTGGAAGGTGATGGTTATGTATTTATTCACGCCGGCGGCACGCTATTAGAACGTCAACTGGCGCCGGGTGAAAAAATCCGTGTTGATACCGGTTGTGTGGTGGCGTATCAGCCAACGGTCGATATGGATATTCAATTTGTCGGTGGGGTGAAAAGTGCGCTGTTTGGTGGTGAAGGGTTGTTCTTTGCCACCCTCACGGGCCCTGGGCATGTGTGGTTACAATCGTTGCCGCTGTCGCGCCTTGCCGACCGTATTGTGGCGAGTGCGCCTAGCCTTGGCGGTAAGCAACAAGGCGAGGGCTCGGTGTTAGGTGGCATGGGGACTGGACGTTCTTAAACCACACCCCAACCGATCGGGCATGTGCCGACCACGGGGCCGACACATGCCGATTATCTTCCATCCATCTGGTCTGGAAGATTGGGGACAGCATTCAGATAACGTTCAAAATCTTGTCGCTGACCACTGGCCGCTTCTTGACGTAAATAATCAATGGTAAGCATGGAAGCTAGCTTCTCTGCTGCCGCACTGGCAATAAACTGATTCACTGAAATTTCATCACGGGCAGCTAATTCTCGAATTTTGGCATGTACCGAATTGGGTAATCGTACAGTTAAAGCACTCATCATAGACTCCTCAACAAAGCCAGAAAATTAGCGGGTGTAATCGCTGTGACACCGAGTTCACCAATACGCGCAAAGTCTTTTACCCTATGCGCGCAAAGCCTCGGGGTTCAGCCTGAGGTCAAGAGCGCGGACGCTGAAGGCGTCCTAGTGTGATGGTTTGTATTCTTCAGATTATCTTTGAATATCAATCATCACATCACAACAGCTTGCTATAATTTTGTCATGGAAACCGTAAAAACACTGAAACTGCGCATCAAAGACAAGCACGCGAAAGTGTTGCTGGCAATGGCGCGTGATGTGAATACGGTTTGGAATTTTTGCAACGAAACCCAG
>NZ_ATVC01000096.1 GCF_000420525.1 Aquaspirillum serpens DSM 68 | reverse complement strand
GGATTTTAGAAATCCTCTAATCCCAACAGTTGTAGGGTAGGCACCACAGTGCCTACCACATCGACCAACGGCAAAATATCACCGTATGTCATCCAGAACCGCCTTGCCCTGAATGGGGTGAGGCGGTTTTTTTTGGTGTTATGTTTTGGCGGTTTGCTTCGAGCCGTTTTGCAAAAACGTATGCCGTAACACCGCAGGCGTAGGGTAGATAAGCGTAGCGCATCTACCAACCAAACCTACCTAATCTCAAAGACGCTGGGTTACAGCTATAACCCAGCCTACCACTCTGGGGTGAGGCGGTTTTTTTTCTGGTGTTATGTTTTGGCGGTTTGCTTCGAGCCGTTTTGCAAAAATGCACGCCGTAACACCGCAGGCGTAGGGTAGATAAGCGTAGCGCATCTACCAACACTAGGATTTCAGGCAAACATTGCTTGAAAACCCCTTTGCAATCAAAATCATTGTGATTTCACCAAAACATCCACATTGGATTTAGCAGTAGTTGTAGGGTAGGCACCACAGTGCCTACCACATCAACCAACGGCAAAACACCGCTGTACGTCATCCAAAACCGCCGCGCCCTTGATTGGATGGGGCGGTTTTTTTATAGCTGGCGTAGGGTGGATAAGCGTAGCGCATCCACCAACCAACACATGCTTAATCTCAAAGATGAGCAACTATCAAACATTGCTTGAAAAACCCTTTGTAATTAAATCCATTGTGATTTTAGCAGTTCACCTACATTGCATCTGGTAGTGATTTTGTGGATGCGCTATGCTTATCCACCCTACGAAACTAATCGTTCCGTGGATTGAGTAATGAATTGGGCGTTAGTGGAAACGAATTTTGTGCAGTAAAGCAAAAGAAACAATATTTGTTGACAAGGTTTGTCAGAAATAATATTGTGCAGTATCGCTTAAGAAACAGTACAAACATGAAACTGAAACACCTCGCCAACATCTCTGCTGGGCACCCCTTTCGGGGGAAAATTCCAGAATCGCCACGCTCTGGGATTGTCGTTGTGCAGATGAAAGATGCCTCGGTACAGGGCTTCGTAAACTGGGACGATTGCATCGAAACCGAGCCCACCGGCCGTCGCGATGATTGCCTGCAAATCGGCGATATTCTGGTTGCCGCCCGTGGTAGCCGTAATTACGCGGTGCTGATTGATAACTCACTCACCGCAACCGGCAAGCAAGCTATTGCCGCGCCACAGTTTTTCATCGTGCGAGCTACCGCTCCCCAATTATTGCCTGAATACCTCTGTTGGTTTCTGAATCAGCCACCTAGTCAGCGTTATTTCGATCTCAATGCCGAGGGTACTTTCACCAAAGCTCTCAAACGCAATGCTTTGGAGGAGATACCCATTGCCATACCTGATTTAGCCAAGCAGCGAGCCATCATCGGCCTTGCTAATACCCTGCAGCAAGAGATGCGCCTCATCGAACAACTGCGCCGGAATGGTGAGCAAATGCTGGCAGCCATCGCGAATGAACTCGCCGCCGACCTGCTCACCGCCCCAACCTCTGCAATACAGACCATTAAAAACTCACCATCCAAGGAATAACCATGACCGATCAAATCAATCAGGACGACATCAACAAAGCGTTATGGGCGGCCTGCGATACGTTTCGCGGCACCATCAGCGCCGATACCTATAAAGATTTCGTACTCACCATGCTGTTTCTGAAATACATCAGCGATGTATGGCAGGATCACTACGACAGCTATCAGGCCGAATACGGTGACGAGCCCGAGCTCATCGAAGAAATGCTGAAAAATGAACGCTTTGTGCTGCCCAAAGAAGCCAGCTTCTACAAGCTGCACGAACGCCGCCATGAGCCTGGCAATGGTGAGCGCATCGACCAAGCATTGCACGCGATCGAAGAAGCCAACGGCACGAAGCTGAAAGACGCCGGCAAAAGCGTGTTCCAAGATATCAGTTTCAACACCGACAAACTGGGCGAAGAAAAGCAAAAGAACACCATCCTGCGCCACCTGTTGGAAGATTTTGCCAAGCCAGAACTCAATCTGAAGCCCAGCCGCGTCGGTACACTAGATGTTATTGGTAATGCCTACGAGTATCTAATTAAAAACTTCGCTGCCAGTGGCGGCCAAAAAGCCGGTGAGTTTTATACCCCACCCGAAGTCAGCGACCTTATTGCTGAGTTATTAGATCCACAACCAGGCGACACCATTTGTGATCCAGCCTGCGGCTCTGGTTCGTTGTTAATGAAATGTGGCCGCAAAATTGTGGTGAACCACGGCAGCAAGCAATATGCCCTGTATGGACAAGAGGCCATTGGTTCTACTTGGTCGCTGGCGAAAATGAATATGTTTCTGCATGGCGAGGACAATCACAAAATCGAATGGGGCGACACCATCCGTAACCCCAAATTGCTGGATAAAAACGGCGACTTAATGCTGTTCGATATCGTTACCGCCAACCCGCCGTTCAGCTTGGATAAATGGGGTCATGATGAAGCTGAACACGACAAATTCAGCCGCTTCCGCCGAGGTGTGCCACCAAAAACGAAAGGCGACTACGCTTTTATCTTGCACATGGTTGAAACCTTAAAGCCAGAAACAGGGCGCATGGGTGTAGTGGTGCCGCATGGGGTGTTATTCCGAGGCAGTAGCGAGGGTATCATTCGGAAAAAATTGATTGAGGAAAATTTGCTTGATGCGGTGATTGGCCTGCCGGAAAAGCTGTTTTACGGCACAGGTATTCCTGCGGCAATTTTGATATTTAACAAAAATAAATCCGATGATTCGGTGATGTTTATCGATGCCAGCCGTGAATGTAAAGCTGGCAAGAATCAAAACCAGCTAACAGAAGAAAATATTGCCAAAATCGTTACCACCTACCGTAAAGGCGTGGGTGTAGAAAAATATGCCCATGTGGCAAGCTTTGACGAAATCAAAGAAAACGACTTCAACCTGAATATCCCACGTTATGTGGATACCTTCGAGGAAGAGGAAGAAATTGATTTGATGGTGGTGCGTGCTGAACGTGAGCAGTTAAAAGCCCAATTAGCCGAGTTGGAAGGACAAATGGCAGGCTATTTGAAAGAACTGGGTTATGAATGATTTTGCTAAAGCCGATCTCCTGAAAGCAAAGCTGGACACCTACCGCCCACTGGATGCACATTTAGTCAAAAACCTGCATGACAATCTGGTGTTGCAATGGACGTATCACAGCAATGCGATTGAAGGAAGCACGCTCACGCTCAAGGAAACGAAGGTGGCACTGGAGGGTATTACCATCGGCGGTAAAACTCTGCGTGAACATTTCGAAGCCATCAACCACCGTGATGCGATTCTATTTGTGGAGGAACTGGTCAGTCAGCAGCAACCACTTGATGAATGGACAATTAAGACTTTGCATCAGTTGGTGTTGAAAAATATCGATAGCGAGAATGCCGGACGTTATCGACAAGTGAATGTATTGATCTCTGGAGCGGAACATCGCCCACCCGAGGCATTACGGGTGCAAGAGCAAATGACCGCTTTTATTGACTGGTGCAATCATCAAGCACTGGAAATGCACCCCATTGAACGCGCCGCCCGTGTGCATGGTGAGTTTGTCAAAATTCATCCTTTTGTGGATGGTAATGGCCGCACATCGCGCCTGTTGATGAATCTTGAGCTGATGAAAGCGGGTTTTCCTGCCACGGTGATCGAGGTCGGGCAGCGTTTGGATTATTACCAAGCCTTAGATAAAGCCCACTGCAGTGGTGACTATGGCGATTTTATTCAGTTGGTTGCGAGTGCAGTGGAAAAGAGCTTTGCGCCTTATTGGTGGGCGTTGGGAATAGAGGCGGACGTGCAAAAGTATCTGGAAGATTTGGGCTATGAATGGCAGAAATCGGATATTTAACAGAGAGCAAACGAAAACCCTACGCATCCAACTGCGCCAATATGCGACTGTGCCAGAGCAGCATTTTTGGCAAGCAGTAAAGGGAAAACAATTAGGGTTTAAATTCCGCCGGCAGCATGGCATTGGGCCTTATATTGTGGATTTTTATTGTCCTGAAAGAAAATTGGTGATTGAGCTAGATGGCCATTCGCATTTTTCGGTAGAGGGGCGGCAATATGATGCCCAGCGTGATACTTATATTCAGGGTTTAGGTATTCGAGTATTGCGATTTAGCAATACGGATGTTATGCACAATCTTGAGGGTGTTTTACAAATTGTTTTAAGTGTATTAACAGAAAGATGACCCCACCCCAGCCCTCCCCTAATTTTAGGGGAAGGGGTTAATTGGCAGGGTAATTAGCTGCAATGTTTAATTAATCTGGCATTCCCCTCCCCTTATTCAAGGGGAGGTTAGGCGGGGGTAAATGCAGCAGTTTGATTTAACCTCGATGTTTTTTCTGGTTTTGACATAGGGCAGTTGGGGTTAATTTTTTAGTTATTGACCCCACCCCAGCCCTCCCCTAATTTTAGGGGAGGGGGTTAATTGGCAGAACAATTAGCTGCAATGTTTAATTAGTCCCACATTTCCCCTCCCCCTATTTAGGGGGAGGCTGGGTGGGGGTAAATGCAGCAGTTTGATTTAACCTCGATGTTTTTTTCTGGTTTTTTTGACGTAGGGTAGTTGGGGTTAATTTTGCAGTTATTGACCCCACCCCAGCCCTCCCCTAATTTTAGGGGAGGGGGTTAATTCGCAAGGTAATTAGCTGCAATGTTTAATTAGTCCCACATTTCCCCTCCCCCTATTCAGGGAGAGGCTGGGTGGGG
>NZ_ATVC01000095.1 GCF_000420525.1 Aquaspirillum serpens DSM 68 | reverse complement strand
CCTCCTCAGAGCGTATGCGGTATTAGCACACCTTTCGATGCGTTATCCCCCATTACTCGGCACGTTCCGACGCATTACTCACCCGTTCGCCACTCGTCAGCGGACCGAAGCCCCTGTTACCGTTCGACTTGCATGTGTAAAGCATGCCGCCAGCGTTCAATCTGAGCCAGGATCAAACTCTTCAGTTCAATCTCTGTTTAAACTTTTTTTGGTTCCCAAACTTCATTCTTGCGTTTTTTCTTTGTGCAAGCGCTTGATGTCCAAGCGCTTACACCTATCGGTTGTATTCTGTTAAAGATCAATTCAAACAACTTAAACTTGAAAGCTGTCTGCCGCTGCTGTGTTGCAGCGAGGAAGCGAACTATACCCACCTCTCTCACACTCGTCAACAGCTGCAAACAAAAAAACGCTTACTATTTAGCTAACAATTTGTTTTTGAAATTTTTTTATTTCTAAAAAATCCTTGCTGCGATTAGATTCGGACACTGAACCATTCTGTATTAAAATAATGAAAATTCGGCGAAAGCCCGCTGCCATCGGGTTTTCGCAAAAAATCCGCGCCCCGTGAGACCGAACGGAGGCGCATTTTTCTTTCGACTGTTTTTCGAGAGCTATGATGCATAACCTTGCTTCACAACGCGCTTTGGTCGTGTTGTCTGGTGGACAAGACTCTACCACCTGCTTATTTTGGGCAAAACAACGCTTCGCTGAAGTCGAAGCGATTACGTTTGACTATGGCCAACGCCATCGTGTCGAATTGGCATGTGCCAAAAAAATTGCTGAGTTGGCCGGAGTCACACAACATGTCTTACCTATTAATACGTTTTCTGCCATCGGTGGCAATGCCCTAACCGATCCAACCGTCTCACCCACCACCACCGAGGCCACCGCTTTACCGAATACCTTTGTACCTGGGCGCAATTTGATTTTTCTGACTTTTGCTGCGGCTTTGGCCTATACCCGCAATATCGGTCATCTTGTTACCGGCGTGGCACAGACAGATTACTCAGGCTATCCCGATTGTCGAGAAAACACCTTAAAGGCTTTGGAGCTGGCTATCAATTTAGGGATGGATGCACGTTTACAACTGCATACACCACTGATGTTCTTGAGCAAGGCAGACACAGTTAAACTGGCGCAACAAGTCGGTGCTATGCCAGCCTTGGCCTACAGTCATACCTGTTATGAAGGACAACAACCGCCTTGTGGCCAATGTGCAGCCTGTGTCTTACGGGCCAAAGGGTTTGCTGAAGCAGGGGTTGACGATCCTTTACTCAGCCGTTTACAGCAAGAGGGCATACAATAATGCTCACTTTTCATCATGTCGCCAGTGCAGGCTTTGAAGCCGCACGCCAGTTGCCGCAAGCAGCCGATGCCCGCGCACGTTTGCATGGCCATAGTTTTTTTGTCGAAGCCAGTCATGCCCATGATCAGGCTGGGGATTTAGCACAGTTACTGAATATGGCCTGTGCTGAACTCACTTATTCTGACCTTAATCAGCGCCTCGCTAATCCCGATGATTTGCCGTTAGCCCACTATCTACAACAGCAGTTGCAACAACGGGGTGTGGGACATGCCGCCATTCGCCTGCGTTCGGCTCCCGGTCGTGGGGCCGATATCACCGACAGCGGCGAAGGGCGAATTTGGTTAAAAGTGGATTTTTCGGCAGCGCATTATTTACCGCATGTGCCGGCAGGCCATCAATGTGGCCGTATGCATGGCCATACCTTTAGCGTCAAAATCACCGCCCGCGCCAGCGAACATGACCATGCCGCGTTGGAACGCGCTTGGCTGCCACTGTCACTACAACTGCATCATGCCTATTTAAATGATATTGCTGGACTAGAAAACCCAACCAGTGAAAATCTGGCGGCTTGGTTGTGGCCACGCTTAGCAGAACCACTGGCTGGGTTAATCAGTGTCACCGTTCATGAAACAGTCACCGCAGGTAGTCGTTTTGATGGTCAACAATTTCGGATTTGGAAAGAACAGCGTTTTGAAGCTGCGGTGCCGTTCGATCAAAGTGGCCGTTATACCGGCGATAGTTATCGGGTGAATCTGCATCTGACCGGCCAACTG
This sequence comes from Aquaspirillum serpens DSM 68, assembly GCF_000420525.1. Classification (GTDB taxonomy): domain Bacteria; phylum Pseudomonadota; class Gammaproteobacteria; order Burkholderiales; family Aquaspirillaceae; genus Aquaspirillum; species Aquaspirillum serpens. The sequence goes on along the minus strand of NZ_ATVC01000095.1, from coordinate 3,260 downwards.
GATAAGGTAATGGGTTGGGTAGAAGATTTTGGCGATGTCAAAGCACAGTTTAAGCCGATTTATCAGCAACTCGACCATCACCCTTTAGACCAATTACCAGCGATTGTGCGTACTGATTGTGCTGGTATTGCTGCGTGGGTCTGGCAACATGCCAAACCCTTGTTGCCTATGCTCAGCCGCGTGGATATTTACGCTGCCAATCAAATGGGCGTGCGCGCCATTGCCAAGGGTTGATATGACTTATACCGTCAAAGAAATGTTTTATACCTTGCAAGGTGAAGGCCGACAGGCTGGACGTGCTGCAGTGTTTTGTCGATTCAGTGGCTGTAATCTGTGGAGTGGGCGTGAACAAGATCGCTCAACAGCACTTTGTCAGTTTTGTGATACCGATTTTGTCGGTGTTGGCCCAGATGGTGGCAAATTTGCGGATGCCGAGGCGCTCGCCGCACGCATTGCCGCCACATGGCAAGGTGTCCCACGGCAGCGGGCTTATGTGGTGTTCACTGGCGGCGAACCATTATTGCAGCTAGATCGTGCACTGATTGATGCCGTTCATGCTCAGGGTTTTGAGATGGGTGTAGAGACCAATGGCACTATTGCCGCGCCAGCAGGCATCGATTGGTTATGTGTCAGCCCAAAGGCGGGCAGTGAGATTGTGCAAACAAGCGGCCACGAATTAAAGCTCGTTTGGCCACAACGTGGTTTCAGTTCACCTCAAGCCTTTGCAGATTGGCAGTTTGACTATTTTTATTTACAACCGCTGGATGATATTCAACAACGCCAACATACCGCCGAGGCGATAGCTTGGTGTATGGCACATCCACAGTGGCAGCTCAGTTTGCAAACCCATAAGTTAACCGGTATTCGTTAATTGTGCTTTTAGGAAAAGGCCCCATGAGTTTACGTCTTTCTGTCTACGGTCAGGGTTTACACGACCATAGTTTATTATCGGTTTTAGCGGAATCGTGTTTGGCCGATCAGGTTGAACAACGCACACCAGACACCGCCGATTTCTTAGGCGATTTGGTTGAGGTGTCGCCTTTGTTTGCGGCGGTGTGTGAAGCAGCAGAATTAGACTATGCACTGTTACCCGCCAACTGTCGTTTTGCTGACTTTGGTTTATTGGTCAGTGATATGGATTCGACTTTGATTGAGGTCGAATGTATCGACGAATTGGCTGATATGTTGGGGATCAAGGCCCAAGTTGCCGCGATTACCGAACGCTCGATGCGTGGTGAACTGGATTTTGCCGCCTCACTGACAGAGCGGGTGGCGTTGTTAAAGGGGCTGCCGGCCAGTGCTTTAGATGAAGTGTATGAACAACGTATTCGTCTCACCCGTGGTGCAGAGACATTGCTCGCTGCTTGTCAACAGCATCAAGTGAAATTCCTACTGATTTCCGGTGGTTTTACTTTTTTCACCGAACGTCTGAAACAGCGTTTAGGGTTGGATTATACCGTTGCCAATACCTTAGAAATTGTTGATGGGCATTTAACTGGCCGTATTCTAGGCCCTATTATCGATGCACAAGCGAAAGCCGATTATTTACACCGCACGGCGGATGAATTGGGACTTTCTTCGGCACAAACCTTGGCGATTGGCGATGGCGCTAATGATTTAAAAATGATTGCTGCTGCCGCGCTTGGCATCGCCTTCCACGCCAAACCGGTGGTAGCAGAACAAGCCGACATGGCTATCCGTTTTGGTGGTTTGGAAGCTCTACCTAAATTGCTGGGTTAATGTGCGTTTAGAAAGGAGTGTTTGATGTTCCCTGCGTTATCCACCGTCAGTTTTGATGCGGTATTACCTTTCTCTTGTGTACACAGTGAAGGGGTAATGCCGCTGTTACGTTGGCAACATGAAGCACGCCTGCTGTTGCGTATCTTAACCGCGCCAGCCATCAGCCAAGATGATGATGACGGACAAACCCGCCTTGAAGCCAAATTAGATTTATCGGTGTATCTACAGCTGTTAGCGCAGCTAGACCCGAATTTGCCAGACTGCGCCTGTCGGGTGGGGATGGAGGAAATCGCTTGGCAATCGGCGGAGGAAAATTGGGGAGTCGGTGATTGCGTAGTCGCCACGCTCTTACTCGATCCACAATGGCCGCTGCCGGTTCATTTGCCATTGGTGATTATTGAAAAAACCATCGACATAGAAACCTCACGGCCGGTGTTCTGTGGGCGCATCGTGGCAGAGTTTTGGGATGAACCGTTACAAGCAGTGTGGGAAAAGTGGGTGTTTAGCCGCCATCGGCAAAGTATCCGCCGCCCCCCTTCCCGCACTTAATTTATACCTAATTTGCCAGCGGCAACGCGGCAATTTCTGGCCGAGCAAACCAATATCCTTGCATGTAATTCACACCCATTTGGTGCAAGGTATTGGCCTCGGCTTCGGTCTCGATACCTTCAGCAATAATCGTAATCTCCAACTGTTGCGCCACCAACAACACGCCCGACACAATCGCCTTCTTCACTTGATTTTGGTCAATGTCACGGGTTAATTCCATATCAATTTTCAACACCTGCGGTTGGAAGGTTGCCAACAGGTTCAGACCAGAATAACCGGAACCAAAGTCATCAATCGCGGTGGTAAAGCCTTGCCGGCGGTATTCATTAAAAATATTGATCAGATGACTGGCATCAGAGATTTTTTCGCCCTCAGTGACTTCAAACATCAAGCGGTTGGCAGGGAAGTCAAAACGCTTGGCCGCTTCTAAGGTAGCGCGGATACAGCTGGCTGGGCGATACACCGCATTCGGCAAAAAGTTAATACTGAGTTTACAGTTGTCTAGCCGGTGCAAACCTAATTCTGCTGCTAATTCAATGGCTTTAACACGACAAGCTTGGTCGAAACGATAGCGATTGGCGTCATTGACTTGGCTTAGGATATAGCCTGCACCTTGCCCCTGTTCACCACGCACCAATGCTTCGTAAGCATAGTGTAATGGTCTAATGTCAGCGGACAGTAAGATAGGGGGATGAAGAAGGTTTTGGAGGAATGGTGATGAAACAAGGGCGCAGGGTATTTGACACGAATTTCAAGCTGCAAGTCGTGCAGATGGTGAAGGAGCAAGGCTTGAGCGTGATGCAGGTCTGCAAAGAAATGCGGTTAGGTGAGACGGCGGTTCGTCGTTGGGTGAAGCAATTTGAAGACGAACAAGCGGGGTTGCCGGGGATCGGCAAGCCTTTGACGGCAGAGCAACAGCGGATTCGTCAGTTGGAAGCCGAGCTGCGTCGCTTACGCGAGGACAACGAAAT
>NZ_ATVC01000094.1 GCF_000420525.1 Aquaspirillum serpens DSM 68 | reverse complement strand
TCAGAACACAACTCAAGTACAAAGCCATAAGGCAATGTGTGGTGTTCGAGGAAATCAACGAAGCGTTTTCAACCCAAACATGCTCGTGCTGCGGAGAAATCCCCAACAGCAGTCCGAAAGGTAGGGCAAGTTTGCGAATAAGAGAATGGATTTGCAGCGAATGCGGTGCAGTACACGACCGCGACACCAATGCGGCAAAAAACATTCTCGCGGCGGGACTTCGCCGTCTTGCAGAAGGAATCCCCGCTCTTTAGGGCGGGGAGGAAGTCAACAGATACCTGCTACCCGATGCCACTGCACACTCAAGCACCATATCATCGTTTGGATCACGCAAAAATGGCCGCCACAGATAATAGACTTCTTGTACCCTGCAGCACAGAAGCGACACATGCCAGCATTAACAACCCAATTTCGACAATCTCAATACCAGCGCCAAGGCAATCACCACTGACACCGCCTAACCGCCGCCATAAAAATCGCCGCCACCACCACGCCAACAACGGCGCCAGACATAACCACGGGTTAATCCACGCCGACGCCAACCATAACAACACGGCACTGCCATATATCGCCACACGGTCGAGTTGCCAACGAAAAAGATCGACACTGCTATCCTGACTCAACGCCGGTAAACTGTGCGACCAATAGACCGTAAACAAACGCGCCCAAGCAGGGATCAAACACAGCGTGCCAGCGAATAACAGTTTTTCCTGCGGTGCGGTGGGCATCTGTTGTACCCACAGCCACAACAAACTCCATTTACTCAACACCGCCAACACCAACGCTAACACACCAAAACTGCCAAGGTGAGGGTCTTTCAACACTGCCAAAAAACGCTGTGGATCGCGATGGGCGGCACCAAGACCATCGGCTAAATCAGCCAGACCATCTAAATGCAAACCACCGGTGACCCATACCCAAACAACGACACCCAACAAGGCGGCAAAGACAGGGTCAACATAGCTGGCGGTGACGATGGCGACTGCCAATATCGCACCCACTATCAACCCCACCACCGCAAACCACTTCGCCGATTCCGCTAACCAAGCAGGATCAAAATGCTTAAATTGTGGTGTCGGTAAACGGGTGAGAAATTGAATCGCCAGTATCAAACCACGCATGGTGGTTCCAATCGCGTCAAATAGGCCGGTAAATCCGTGGCGGACGGTGATTGCAACATCAGTTGCACCATTCCCCCCCGCGCAATAGCAATCTGCTTTGCTTGCTGGCGCGAAATCTGTAGCAGCGCAGCGAGGGCACAATGAATCACCCCAGCATGGGTCAACAGCACACGGTGAGCGCCGTTAGTCTGTGCCAACCAATCAAATAGAGCCTGTTCAACCCGTTGTTGCATGGCGGTTAGCGTCTCGCCGCCGGTGGGAGGTATCGTTTGATGTAACTGCGCCACCCAATCGGTCGGCAGTTGATCGACTGGGGTATTTTCCCAACAGCCAAAATCCATCTCGGCAAAACCGGAGGCAATCGTTACGGATGGAGGTAAGGCTTGCAATTCGGCCAAGACAGCCCGACAACGTTGCAGCGGCGAACAGGCCAAAGCGGATACTGGCGCCAGTTGTTGTAAGCGTTGCCACATGGCTAGGCCTTGCTGCCAGCCAAGCGTGGTCAGCGGTAAATCGGTCTGCCCGACTAGCCGATTGCCGCTGGCAATCTCGCCATGCCGCCAAAGCGTGAGGGTAAAACTAGGATCGCTCATGATTGAGGAATCGCGGCTTGGTCGAAAGTCGCCATCTGATTGTGTAGTTGAATGGCTAGATTGAGCATCGGAACACAGATTGCTGCGCCGCTTCCTTCGCCTAAACGTAATCCCAAATCTAACAAAGGTTCTAAATCCAGAAAATTCAGCGCCAGTTGGTGGCCTTGTTCTTGTGAACGATGACTGGCAAGCCACCAATATTTGCTATTCGGTTCCATCGCATTAGCAACAATCGCTGCCGCCGTAGCAATAAAACCATCGAGTAACACCGGTGTTTTCGCTTGTGCCGCCCCCAAATAGAAGCCAACCATCGCTGCAATTTCTAAACCACCGAGCTCTGCTAATGCCGCGAGGGGAGATAACGGCGGCTGAATAGCGACACGGGCTAAGGCATCATGCACCACCTGTTGTTTATGTTGCCATGTCACATCATCAATACCGGTGCCACGACCAACCACCTCGGCTGGCGCATGGCCGGTAAAATAACAAATCAGGGCAGCAGAGGCGCAGGTATTGGCGATTCCCATTTCACCTGCCAACAAAATATTGGCACCGAGATCGATTTGGCGATTGGCTGCCTCGCGCCCAAGGTGAATCGCCGAGAGGGCTTCATTCACACTCATTGCTGCTTGGTGGCGTAGATTCGCCGTGCCATGCCGAATACGGGCATGAATCAGCTCATGTTGGCATACTGCGGGCTGTGGAATGGGATGGGCAACACCCACATCAATCACTTGTAATGGTGCATTCAGTTGTCGAGCTAACACATTGATGGCGGCACCACCGGCGAGGAAATTACTGACCATTAAGGCCGTAATCTCAGCAGGATAGGCCGACACCCCTTCGACACTGACCCCATGATCGGCGGCAAACACGCTGATAGCGGGTTGTAAGACGTCGGGACACACTTTACCTTGCCATCCTGCAAAGCGAATGGCGATATCCTCCAGACGTCCTAAACTGCCGCGTGGTTTGGTAAGCTGGTCTTGTCGTGCTTGTGCTGCCTGTTGTATCTCGAGATTGGGCAGACAAACAGGCGGTGCGTAGGGAGAATGGTGCGACATCATCGGCAGTTGTAGCCTGTCCTATTGACCATATCCTATGAGCAATGGAGCAGTGCAGCATGAAAAAATGCTATTTTCGCTGTAGTTGTAACAGAAACACAAGAAATCTCGCGAAGAACCTTGCCAGTTTGTTTTAAGGATAGCGTTTAAGAAAGGAGAATCGGGCATCAGGGTGTTTTCAACACCAAGCTATCCCGCTCTGTGAAAACAGAGTTGCCCAAGTTGTCAGATGAAAACGTATATGTGTTTGATTTGTGCTTTTATTTATGATGAAGAAAAAGGTCGTCCCGAGGACGGTCTGCCACCGGGTACGCGGTGGGAAGATGTGCCAATGAATTGGACCTGCCCCGACTGTGGGGCACGGAAAGATGATTTTGAGATGGTGCAAATCTAAGCCAGCAGCGTAAACAGCCCCCCCTTGTCCGTGCTGGATTTAACGACAGATTCACTGTTGCTGATTCAATATGGCATGGTGAGGGGCTGTTACAGCATTGCCCTATGTACCAACCATTTCACCTTCTGCGCCAGATTTGGCCGCTTTTGCCTTCTCTGCTACCATCCCGCTTGCTTTTTGTGATGATGTGCTATGCCTAAATACGCCAAAATTTCCCGTTCTCTGCCCATTACCTTTGCCAATGGTAATGCCGTGCGACAATTCGCTAAACACTGTGTGCGTTGTCGCCAGTTGGTATCGGGTGAACATATGTATGGTGTGATGACACTGGTTCAGGACAGAATTGTGCTCGCAGCAGAAGCACACTGCCCACATTGTCAGGCCAAGTTTCCGGTGACCTGTGTGATTACCGATGATAAGAAAGTGCATCGGGTGGTGTTACCGATGACCATTTTGCGCTGGTGGTTAGCCTCGAGCCAAGCCGGTCGTCCCCGTTCTGCCAATACTCGGGCGCAAGATTGGGAATACCCTGCAACCCCACCGGTTGCGACTCCGCCACCGGCGCCCGTGGTCGTGCAACATACCCACCCCGATCAGCGTTCGGAAGACAGCATTGGTCGTTTTCAAGATGTGGCGATTCCAGCGTGGGTGCAGGTCAATGGTATTCGCTATGTCTTTGCGCGACCGGTGGTGGACAAGGCTTCGCTATCGCTGGCACCACATGAATTGTTAATTGATGGCTGCTTAATCTTCGCGCCCGAACAACGCACCTCTGCTTAAAAATCTCCCCAACAGGCCTGCATGGCGGCAATAGTCGCCAAGGCGGCGGTTTCGGTCCGTAAGATGCGAGGCCCCAATCGCAACGCCTGCCACCCCATCGCGAGGCATTGCTGTTCCTCTGCCGAGGAAAATCCACCTTCGGGCCCAACCAATAACACAATCTCACGCGGGGGCTGAACAATATCGCGCAAAGCGTGTTGCCCAAGTGGTGAGAGTAAGACATGCTGGGCCGAACTGTTGACGGTCAATTCGTGTAGATGGCGTGGTGGATGAATCATGGGCACGGTATTGCGGCCACATTGTTCACAGGCGGCAATGGCGACCCCTTCCCAATGTGCGTGTTTTTTCTGTTCACGTTCCCCTTGTAGCCGTGCCGCCCGTTCACTGTGAATCGGGGTGAAGCTGGCAATCCCCAACTCAATGCCTTTTTGTAGGGTGAAATCCATCCGCTCGGCACTCGAAATGGCCTGCAATAAATGGATAGTCAACGACGACTCACGGCTGATGGCTTGGCGTTGTTGAGTGGTTACCCACACTTGCCGTTTTTCTAGACGGGTAATCTCGGCCACCACTTCACCCCCGCGTCCATCGAACAGTTCGATGGTATCGCCAAGCCGCAAACGCAACACCTGAATGTGGCGCACGACAGGTTCGGGGAGTGAAACAAGTTGTTGTTCTGGAATCAGATCGGGAAGGAAAAATCGCGGCATTGTCTTGAAAGTCGTATTCGGAGAGGGTATTTTCTGTTGTCTGGTATTTTTTCTCCACCCCAATTTTCTTTATACGCTGCAGTGCGATCCGCTGTGGCGTGCGTCAGGAAGCCTCATGCAGGTTGTCGATCAGGTCATCCAAGCACTTCACACCATTGCACAAACCGAGGTCATGCCTCGTTTTTTGCGGGTGCATTCCACACGTAAACACGATGGTTCGCAGCTCACCGAGGCCGATTTGGCAACGCAGGCTGCTTTAGCGCGTGATTTACCTAAAATTTTGCCCTATCCGGTTCTTGGTGAAGAAATGACCGCCCAAGAGCAAGAAGCACTGTGGGCACAACATGCACAAACCGGTCTATGGGTGGTCGATCCCATCGATGGCACCACCAATTTTGTGCATGGCCTCCCCTATTTCGCCATTTCAGTGGCCTTGGTGCAAAATGGCCGCAGTGTATTAGGGGTGATTTACAACCCTGCCAGCAATGAAATGTTTTATGCCCGCAAAGGCGATGGCGCATATCTGAATGGGACGCCGCTGCCGTTGAAAGCCTCGCCGGCGGTGTTGTCTGACACCATCGCTTCAGTCGAGGTGAAATATTTGCGCAGCGGTAAGCTTTCCACCCGTCTGGCGTCGTTAGCGCCCTGTGGCAGCCAACGCAATTTGGGCGCTTCTACGCTCGATTGGTGTTATGTCGCAGCAGGTCGGTTTGATCTCTATCTGCACGGTGGACAAAGGCTATGGGATTACGCCGCAGGCTGTGTGATTTTGGAAGAAGCCGGTGGCAAGATGTGTACCTTAGAACACGATGAATATTGGGATGGAGCCCTGTGGCAACGCTCGGTGGTCGCCGCTTTGGATGCCAATTTATTTGAGCAATGGCGTAAATGGGTGCGAGCGAATCGCTAAGAGAACATCATGGATGCCGATTTGCTGTGGTCTTTGTTATGCCCCGCCTGTCAACAACGCTTGCAATATGGCGGTGCTGATCCTGCCTTGCCGATGATTCACCCCACCCGACCCGCAGAAGGCGCGGCGTTGGATGTGTTGTCGTTGCTGGCAGAAGGCGCCCCTTTACCTCTGATTTTAGAGACCATCGTTCTCGGTATCGAACAAGCCAACCGTGATGTGTGGTGCAGTATTTTATCCCCTGCGCCGTAAAACCTCGCCATTCATGGCGGG
>NZ_ATVC01000093.1 GCF_000420525.1 Aquaspirillum serpens DSM 68 | reverse complement strand
TGCGTGGCCGCCTGCACCGCTGGGCGTGGCGGCAGTTGCAAACCTTCGTCGAATACAAGGCCAAGGCAGCAGGCATCGCGGTCGAATACGTCAACCCGGCCTACACCAGCCAGACCTGCTCGTGTTGTGGAGGATTGGGGAAGCGCTCGAAACATCGTTTCGAGTGCCCTCACTGTGGTCTGCGGGCGCACAGCGACTTGAATGCAAGTCGGAACCTTGCCCGCATTGGCGAGACTGCCGTCTCGCCAAGGGCGGCTGTAAATACGCCTGATGTTGGAAATGGGATCAACCATGCTCTCGTTTCACAATAAAGCCTTCGACTTCAGTCGAGGGTTATTTACTGCTTACGCCACTTGGGTTTGATGTTCGTCACCCTGACGTGGGCGAATGTGGCCGATGCGATAGACAGTTTCACCTTGGGCAGTTAAGAAGGCAGCAGCACGGTCGGCATCTTCAGCCGCAACAATCACCGCCATCCCGATACCACAATTAAAGGTGCGGTACATTTCTTGTGCCTCAACATTGCCCTCTTGCTGCAACCATTGGAACAGTTTTGGCAAGGTCCAGCTGTTGGCATCAATTTGCGCCACGGTGTTCGCAGGCAATACACGAGGGATATTTTCCGTTAAACCACCGCCGGTGATATGTGCCATCCCTTTCACCGTCAATTCTGCCATCAGTGCCAATAAAGGTTTGACATAGATACGGGTTGGGGCGATGACCGCTTGACGCAGGGTCGTGTCACCATCAAATGGGGCATCCAAATCTGGCTGTGCACGGTCGATGATTTTACGCACCAAAGAATAACCGTTGGAGTGAGCACCGTTGGAAGCTAAGCCCAACACCACATCACCCGCCACAATGTCGCGGCCAGTGATAACTTTGGCTTTTTCAACCACACCGACAGCAAAACCAGCGAGATCATATTCACCCACGGGGTACATGCCAGGCATTTCTGCGGTTTCACCACCGATTAACGCACATCCGGCTTGTTCACATCCGGCAGCAATGCCTTTGATCACATCCGTTGCACGCGGCACATCCAGCTTGCCGCAGGCAAAATAATCTAGGAAAAACAGCGGTTCAGCGCCTTGCACCAAAATATCGTTGACGCTCATCGCCACTAAATCGATACCCACGGTGTCGTGTTTGTCCCAATCAAAGGCCAGTTTCAATTTCGTGCCGACGCCATCGGTACCCGATACCAAGACCGGCTCTTGATATTTTTTGCTGATTTCCACCAGCGCGCCAAATCCTCCCAAATCGCCCAAAACTTCTGGACGCATAGTGCGTTTGGCAAACGGTTTGATGTTTTCAACAAGTTGGTCACCGGCATCGATATCCACGCCAGCATCACGATAACTGAGGGAGGTTTGGCTCACAAAAAGACTCTCTTTCTTGCTAATTAAATTCTGTGGTGTAATTTGCTCTCATGTTGCGCCGCAAGAAATCGCGAGCAGTGAAGCAAAAACTGCCGATATTTTAACAGATTGCGCGCACTCTCTTTCCCTGTTTGCTGCGAGTGTAAAAGATGGTTGCTTCTCGTCGTGCCTCATCATGGTGGATTGGTCTGGCCATCACCTCGGCGCTGTTGTTATTTGGGATGCTGATGTATTTCCTCGGCCCCATTTTGACGCCGTTTGTAACAGCGGCGGTGTTGGCCTATATCACCACCCCCTTGTCACAGCGTTTACAGCGTCTTGGTTGTTCGGCGGCGGTGGCGGCGGTGTTGGTCACCTTATTATTGGGGATTGGCGTGTTGCTGATGTTGTTGCTGTTGTTACCGATGTTATTGCAACAAGGCCATTTATTATCAAACCGACTGCCGAGTTTGGTCGATTGGTTACAAAACACCGTTGCACCGTGGGCAGAACAGACCTTGGGATTCACAGTGCAACTCGATATCAGCGGTTTACGGCAAGTGTTGGTGGAGCATGTCGATGCTATTCGTCGTGCTGTCGGCAATACCTTGCCGGCACTGACCTCGCAGGGCTTAGCGTTATTGGCTTTTTTAGCCAACTTAATTCTGGTACCGATTTTGTTTTACTACTTTTTGCGCGACTGGCAAGCGGTGGTAGATCGTTTCACTCGCCTGATTCCACCGCGCTGGCAACAGCATACCGATCGTATTGCGGCTGAGCTCGACCGCGTATTGGGTGAATTTTTGCGTGGGCAATTATTGGTGATGTTGTTGATGGCGTTGATTTATGGCGGCGGTTGGTGGTTGGCTGGTTTGCAATCGGGCTTAGCCATCGGGGTTTTCACCGGTTTATTGGTATTTATTCCGTATGTCGGTGCATTTATTGGGCTAGGATTGGCAACAATCGCAGCGATTTTACAAGGCGACGGTTGGAGCTTGTTGCTGGCGGTGTGGGGGATGTATGCCTTCGGCCAGCTGTTAGAAAGTTATCTGATTACCCCTTATTTAGTGGGTGAACGGATTGGCCTATCTCCGTTAGAAGTCATTTTTGCTCTGATGGCATTTGGCCAGTTGTTTGGTTTTGTGGGGGTGATGATTGCCTTGCCTTTGGCTGCGATTGTGCGGGTTTTATCAGTCGAAGGACTGCAACACTATTACGCCAGCCGCTTTTATCAGGGTAGAATGCCCCCTCGATGTTTGTGAGTGCGCCGTTTTCTTTCACCTTTTGACGTTTCCGGTACCGCCTTGGATCAATTAGTCCTCGACCTCACGCCGCCGTCTTCTCCGGCCTTCGATCATGTGATTGCTGAATATAATCAGCAGATCATCGCCGCGTTGACCGACCCCTGTGGGGAGCGTTTTATCTACCTATGGGGTGAACCCGGGGTGGGCAAAACTCATCTGTTAAAACAGTGGGTTGAACACGCTCATGCAATTGGACGGGCGGCCATTTATCTGGATGCTCGTAGCGAGAGTCTGCCCGACTTTGCCCGAGAAGCACGCTGTGTCGCTGTCGATCATGTGGATGATCTCACCCCAGATGATCAAATCACCCTGTTTTCTATTTTCAATACCCTAGTCGATGGTGAAGGCCAGCTGTTAACCGCCGGCCGTATCCCGCCACAACAACTTAAACTGCGTGATGATTTACGTACCCGTTTGGCGTGGGGCTTGGTGTTTGAAGTGCATACCTTATCTGATGCCGACAAATTAGCCGCTCTGCGCCGCCATGCCCGTTCGCGAATGGTGGATATTCCCGATGATGTGTTTGCTTGGCTAATGAATCACTGGCGGCGGGATATGGCCAGCTTGATTGATATGGTTGATGCCCTTGACCATTATTCTTTGGCATTAAAAAAGCCAATCACCGTTCCGTTTGTAAAAAACATTCTCAAGTCTCGTTTTAACGTCCAACGTTAAGGCCACCGCCAACTTGGTTGGTCTGGCCGTGGTCGTCCTTTGTTGTGGAAAAATATGTCATGAACAATCTCGCTTTATTTGATTTAGATAACACCTTGCTGGCTGGCGATTCGGATGTCGAATGGCCGCGTTTTTTAATCAACCAAGGGGTGTTAGATGCCGAGTATTACCATCGCGAGAATGACCGTTTTTATCAACAATACAAAACCGGCACCCTCGACATTTACGAGTTCCTCGACTTTCAATTAGCCCCGCTGACACGGTTTTCACGGCAAGAGCTAGATACCATGCACCAACAGTATCTGGCGCAACATATTCGGCCTTTAATGACCACAGCGGGTCAGGCTAAAGTCGATGAGCATTTAGCTGCTGGCGATACCGTGATGGTGATTACCGCGACCAATCGTTTTATCACTGCGCCGATTGTGGCCGCGTTTGGTGTGCCTCATTTGATTGCAACTGAACTAGAAGAACGGGCTGATGGCAGTTTCACCGGCAAACCACGCGGCACGCCTAGCTTTCAAGATGGCAAAATCATTCGCCTCAATGAATGGCTGGCAGCGCAAGGCCGCCGTTTAGAAGACTATCCCCGTTCGTATTTCTACAGCGATTCCCGCAACGACATTCCGCTGTTGGCGGCGGTAACAGATCCTGTCGTGGTCGATCCAGATGACGTGTTACGCGCTCATGCCGAGATTCAGGGATGGCCGATTGTGTCGTTCCGCGAAGGAGCTTCGCAATGAGTGCAGATGCTTTAACCCAGCTGTTACAACGGGCAGAGGCAGTGTTAGCGCGTTTCGAAGCCACTTTGCCACCGCCTTTACCCAAGATTGATTGGCACGCCACTGCCTTTCGCTGTCGTAAATTGGCGGGGGGGCGTTGTTATCTCGAAGCGGTCCCACAGCCCCACAGCGTACCGTTGACTGATTTAACACAAATTGATCGCCAAAAAGAACGTCTATTGCGCAATACAGCGGCGTTTGTTGCCGGTCGGCCAGCGAATAATGTGTTGTTAACCGGTGCGCGTGGCACTGGCAAATCGTCTTTGGTCAAAGCCTTACTACCGCAGTTTGCCGCCGAGGGTTTGCGGTTGATTGAAGTTGATAAAACGCAATTGGTGGATTTGCCGGATATTGTGCAACTGATTGCCGACCGGCCAGAGCGTTTTATTTTGTATTGTGATGACCTGAGTTTTGAAGAAGGTGATGATGCTTATAAAGCATTGAAAACTGCTTTGGACGGTGGCATCGCTCGTCGCTGCAACAATGTGTTGGTCTATGCCACCTCGAATCGCCGTCATCTGATGCCAGAACGGATGCGCGATAACCTAGAACATCAGCTTGATGAAGAAGGCGAAATTCGTCCGGGTGAAACAACAGAAGAAAAAGTGTCGTTGTCCGAGCGTTTTGGCCTGTGGTTGTCGTTCTATCCGTTTAGCCAAGAGGATTATTTAGCGGCGGTGGCGGTGTGGTTAAATCACTTTAAGTTAAAGATGAATGCTGAAACCGAAAAAGCCGCTTTGCGCTGGGCATTGATGCGCGGTGCGCGCAGTGGGCGGGTGGCATGGCAATTTGCCTGTGATTGGGCTGGACGTAAACCTAAAGAGCGTAAGGTGGATTTACTCTAAATGCGCGACTTCACCCCATTTAAAAACCGTTTGTTGAAAAATGCTCGTCATCTCAAAAAATGGGCCAAGCGGCAACAAATCGAATGTTACCGGCTTTACGACCGCGATTTACCCGAGTTCCCCCTCGCCATTGATTTATACGGCGATCGTTTGCATGTGGCTGAGTATGATACTGGCTGGCAAATTGAAGAAGCCGAACATGCGCTGTGGGTGCAAGCCGTGTTGATTGCTGCGTGTGAAGTGTTACAACTCGATCCTGCCCTTGCCGCATTTAAAACCCGCCGCCGGCAAAAGGGATCGGATCAATACGAAAAAACCGGTCAGCTGGGCGAGAATTTTGTGGTACAAGAAGGTGGCTTAAAGTTTTGGGTGAATCTAGATAATTACCTCGACACCGGTTTATTTCTCGATCACCGTCCGACCCGAGCGCAAGTACGAAACGAAGCCGCCGGCAAGCGGTTTTTGAATTTGTTTGCTTACACCGGCAGTTTCACCGTCTATGCCGCCGCTGGTGGTGCAGTGGAAACCACCACGGTGGATTTGTCGAATACTTATCTCGACTGGGCGCATCGTAATCTGATTTTGAATCAGTTAGATGGGCCACAGCATGAACGGGTGCGGGCAGATGTGTTGCAGTGGTTAACGGATGCGGTTGAGATCGGGCAAAAGTTTGATTTGATCGTGATGGATCCGCCCAGTTTTTCTAATTCGAAGAAGATGTTAGAAATTTTGGATGTACAACGCGACCATGTCCGTCTGGTGGAACAGGCGATGCAGCTGTTGAGCCCAACGGGTACGTTGTATTTCTCGAATAATCTACGTGGCTTCCAGCTCGACCCGACATTGGCTGAGCGTTTCAATATCCGCGATTTATCCGCACAATCCGTCCCAGAAGACTTCCGCAATCGCAAGATTCATCAGTGTTTTCGTATTCAAGGGAAATAACCAAGCAGGCACCGTCAGGTTGTATGGGAAAAAGGTGTGCAAACGCTTCTTCGAACGTTGATCGAAGCACGGTTTAGCCGATGTCGTGGGCACAAAAGTGGTGCCCACACTACTGAACTTGTTGTCTTTCAATTAGGTTTGGATTATCTTTTTTGCAAGTTCACATTGCAAAATCCCGACGCGAATGCTGCCAGTACCACCCCTGGTGCTCTGTTCCTGACCAGAGGAAGCCTAATGAAACCG
>NZ_ATVC01000092.1 GCF_000420525.1 Aquaspirillum serpens DSM 68 | reverse complement strand
AATCCCAACGCCAACCGGCGGCATGGTTGGTATCGATATGGGGATTGCGCGTTTTGCTACTTTGAGTGATGGCTCCTTTGTCGAACCGATCAACAGCTTCAAACGCCATCAAGACGCGCTGCGAAAAGCGCAACAAGCCTTGAGCCGCAAAGTCAAATTCAGCCGCAACTGGCTCAAAGCAAAAAAGAAGGTCCAAAAGCTGCATCAGCGTATTGCCAACATCCGGCGTCATTTCCTGCATCAAACTTCAAGCTACATCAGCAAAAACCACGCGATCGTGTGCATTGAAGATTTGCAGGTAAAAAATATGTCCAAGTCAGCGGAAGGGAAAAATGTTCGGGCCAAGTCCGGCCTGAACCGTTCCATCCTCGATCAAGGTTGGGGTGAGTTCCGGAGGCAGTTGGACTACAAACTAGCGTGGAACGGCGGCCATCTCATCGCCGTACCTCCACAAAATACCAGCCGCACTTGCCCAAGCTGTGGTCATATCTCGGCTGAAAACCGCCAAACACAAGCGCAGTTTCAATGTGTGCAATGCGGCTATGAAAACCACGCTGATGTTGTCGGTGCGATTAATGTTCTAAAACGCGGCCAAGCTATCTTAGCTGCCGCATAAGTCACAAAAAGGGCAGGACTTGCCCTGTTCGCCTGTGAAGTGAGCGGTGCAGCAATGCCGCCAGCAGCAGGAACCCGCCGAAGTGACTTTAGGCTAACCCAGCCCAAAGCGCCGTAGGAATCCCCGCTCTTTAGGGCGGGGAGGAAGTCAAGCTTTTGTGTAGAATGTTCAGTCGAACAAGGATCGTCATGGCTTCTGACACGGGATCACCCTCTATTTGGGCAGCAGACGACAAACTCTCTTATGCTTTGTTGTCTCTTCTTATTTTCATCAGCTACTTTATCGCCGCCAAAGCAGGGTTGGCGATGGCATTTGTGCATGGCAATGTTTCAGCAGTGTGGCCGCCATCGGGTATCGCCCTTGCTGCCTTATTAGTCTATGGCTGGAAAATTTTACCAGTTCTCACCCTTGCTAATTTTCTCGTTACCCTCACCACCCCCACCCCCTTTTGGATTTCAGTCGGCATCGCCGCCGGCAATACGGTTGAGTATGCCCTCGCCTATTTTTTGCTGCATGTGCTGTGCCATAAAAAAGATCATGGTCAGTTCAATTCATTGCGCACCGTGTTGTGTCTATTGCCCTGTGTCCTCTTTGCCCCTGCTGCTGCGGCATTACTCGGCGCATTAAGCTTATGTTATGGCGCAATAGCCGAATGGGCGTTGTATTGGGATATTGTATTGACGTGGTGGTTGGGTGATGCAGTCGGTATCTTATTGATTGCCCCAAGCTGTATGCTCGGTTTTTCTTTGTTGGCCTATTTGCGTAGCGTGTCACAAGAAAAAGTTATCGAATTTTTTGCTCTCACTGCTACAGGTTTATTTGCCTCTTGGGTCTTGTTTAGCGATATTTTCGCTTTTCCTGCCGGCACTCGCTCGGCAGCCTATGTGCTGTTTCCTTTTATTATGTGGGGTGCGCTGCGTTTTCAGATGTTTGGTGCCCTCAACGCCGCCTTAGCTATTTCTATTCCGGCGGTCATTGGCACTGCCCACGGTGTCGGTATTTTTAGCAGCGATAGCCAAACCGAAAGTTTGTTACAGCTACAGGCTTTTATTGCAGTCTTGACCATGACGGGCATGATGATGGCCAGTGCCTTATACGAACGGCAACAAGCTGCCCGCTATGCGATTCAAACCGAACGCCGCATTCGCCAACAAAATGCTGAATTACAACGGCTGGCCGAAGTTTCAGCCCATCATCTACAAGAGCCAGTGCGCCGCCAAATTTCCTATGCCCAGTTGTTAGCCTATGCCATCGAGCACATGCCCCCGCATAGTGATATCAATAAGGCCGATTTGTTGTTACCGATGCAATTTATTGAACAAGGTGCCACACGGCAAAAGGCGTTATTACATGATATTGAACGCTTCCTTGCCGCAGGGACGGCGCTCGCGCCAGCACAACCACAAGAAACACAACAAGTTTTGCATCAATTAAGTCACCGTTTACAGGGACAGTGCCAAGCCAAAAAAGCCAGTATTGAGTTCGACCATCTACCACCGGTGTTCATGGACAAAAGCCGGTTGGAAGATCTGTTCTATGAATTGATTGGTAATGCACTTCAGCACGCCCACCCCACCGCCTCACACCGATTAGTGATTACCCTCTCTGCTCGGCAAGCTGGCCGGCGGGTATATTTCCGAGTGGAAGACAACGGCCAAGGCATTGCCCCTGCCTATCGCGCTAAAGTTTTTGCCGTATTTGAAACCGTCAATCCCCATACCACCGGCACCGGCATTGGGCTTGCCATTGTGCGGCGGATTGTGGAAAGTGTAGATGGACATATCAGCTGCCACAGCACCCCCACTGGGGGCTGCCGTTTTAGCTTTGACCTACCCGCTGCCTAAAGAGAACTACTACGCAATCGCCTGCGGCAAACGAAAAAATGCGATCGCTTGGCGCAGTTGATCGGCTAACGCTTCGAGTTGTTCTGCTGCCACTGCATTATGCTGGGTCGAAGCGTTGGTTTGTTCCGCCATCGTAGCGATATAGCCAACATGGTTGGCAATTTCGGTAGCGGTGCTCACTTGTTCGCGTGTCATCACGGCCACATCGCGCACTTTGTTGAGGGAATCGAGGGCTTGGCGATGAATTTCTACCAGCATCGCCGATGCCGATTGTGCCCGCGCCAGCCCTTTTTCCACTTGTGGATTCACCGCCGCCATCGCTTCAACTGCCGAATGGGTTTCGAGTTGAATGGTCTCAATCATTCGGCCAATTTCTGTCGTCGCCGAGGCGGTACGCTCGGCCAATTTCCGCACTTCATCCGCTACCACTGCAAACCCGCGCCCTTGTTCACCAGCCCGCGCCGCTTCAATTGCCGCGTTCAGTGCTAATAAATTGGTTTGGTCGGCAATCTCTTTAATCACATTCGCAATGCCACCAATATCTTGAGAATGTTGGAATAGGGTTTGAATTTGTTGTGTCGATTGGCTGACAGTGTGAGAGATTAAATCCATCTCAACAGCCGTTTCTCTCACTAATTTTTCACCATCTTCTGCCAATTTCGCTGTTTGCTGTGAGTTTTCTTCGGTATGACCCACCGTTTGCGATACTTCGCTAATGCTGGTTTTTAGTTGTTCAATTGAAGCAGCTGAAGCTGCAGTCGCTTGAGCTTGATTATCTGAAGCAACACCAATCTGGCGTGCAGCAGTTGCAACCTCTTTTGCACCAGACGATAAAGCACCTGCCATGTGGCTGATTTGTTGAAAAACATGGCCGAGTTTTTGTTGCATTGTTGCCATCGCGGCGAGCAAATTTTCAGTTGCTGAGGTAGAAATGGCTAACGGTTGTGTTAAATCGCCGTGAGCAATGCGGGTGGCAGTCGCTGTGGCTTGACTCGGTTCACCACCCAATGGCTTGAGTACCAAACGGCCTAACAATGCCATCAACAAGCCAATAATCACCACACATGCCACCACACCAGCAAAAGTAATCATTAACGCACGTTGGCGAACAATGTCTGCCGCCTCTGCCCGAGGATAAGCAGCCAAAACAGAAAAGCCCCACTTATCGAACTGATAGCGAGACACATCCCAACCGGTGTTCTCTTTCAACAAGGCTTGGACTTGTTCATCACTGACATGACCAGAGCGAAATCTGACTTTGCTTTGATAGTCCAAAATTGCCATAAAACCGGTGTTCAACAAGCGACTTTTATCGACCACTTCTTGCACTGCCGCCATGTCGATTTTGTAACCCACATACCAAACCCCAATGACCTGACCTTGAGCATCACGGATCGGTTCATAGCCGGTTAAAAAGGGATTTCCGAGAATATCGACTAGGCCATAAAAAGCCTGTCCTTGCCGAATGGCAGCAATCGCTTTGCCTTTTGGATCGAGAATTGTCCCGATAGCACGCTCGTTGTCTTTTTTGACATTGGTGGCAATCCGCACAAACTCATCGCCGCTTTTCACAAACAATGTCGCTGTTCCACCAGCAATTTTGGTGACACCATCGACTAGGGCATAGTGCGCCGCTTGTGGCTGTGTACCAAATAGCAAATTGGGCACAGTTTTATCTTTGATGGGTACGCTCTCGCCAAGCGAGGCAGGCCCTAGTGCCTCACCTCGCTCAATCAACAATCGCATGGCACTTTTCACCTGTTCACTGATTAAAGCATCGGTGACGGTCAGCACTTGCCGAGTCGAGTCGAGTTGTTGTTTGGCTTTCGCTGCAATCTCATACTCAATTTGTTGAGTTTCAATCATTGAAAACAACACCGTACCACTGAACACGGTTAATAAAATCAGTGCCGAGACATACAGCGCAAAGCGTTTGCGTAGGGTCATCTTCAAAATCCTGTCAAACAGAAAGCAGCCAAAACAACTTATAAAAATATAAATTGTCTACGATTTGATGCGAAAAACCAGCATATTGCGCAGTTTTGCGGAATCTATCGCACACTTTGCATTTCTTATTTGACATGAATCAGGGATAACATGCAATGAGGGCATAAAAAATAGGCTATCTGTTAAACAAATAGCCTATTTTATTAAATAAGTTTTTTAATTGTTCTAATGATTAGCGTGGCCAGACAGATCTGAGATGGTGTTTCGGATGTTCGGCATCTTGCAATGGATATGGATCGGCAACATAGCCAGGGCCTTTCATCACCAACACGTTGACATCCTCCCCGCCCTAAAGAGCGGGGATTCCTACGGCGCTTTGGGCTGAGTCAGCCTGAAGTCGCTTCGGTGGGTTCCTGCTGCTGGCGGTCTTGCTGCACCACTCACTTCACAGGCGAACTGGGCAAGTCCTGCCCTTTTTGTGACTTATGCGGCAGCTAAGATAGCTTGGCCGCATTTCAGAACATTAATCGCACCGACGACATCGGCGTGATTTTCATAGCCACATTGCACACAAGCAAATTTAGCCTGAGTTTGGCGGTTTTCAGCCGAGACATGACCGCAGCTTGGGCAAGTGCGGCTGGTATTTTGTGCTGGAACAGCAATGAGATGACCGCCGTTCCACGCTAGTTTGTAATCCAACTGCCGCCGGAACTCACCCCAGCCTTGATCGAGGATGGAACGGTTCAGGCCGGACTTGGCCCGAACATTTTTCCCTTCCGCTGACTTGGACATATTTTTTACCTGCAAATCTTCGAGGCACACAATCGCGTGGTTTTTGCTGATACGGCTTGAAGTTTGATGCAGGAAATTACGTCGGATATTGGCAATGCGGTGATGTAGCTTTTGGACTTTCTTTTTTGCTTTGAGCCAGTTGCGGCTGAATTTGACTTTGCGGCTCAACGATTGTTGCGCTTTTTTCAATGCGTCTTGATGACGTTTGAAGCTGTTGACCGGTTCGACAAAGGAGCCATCACTCAAAGTAGCAAAACGCGCAATGCCCATATCGATACCAACCATGCCGCCGGTTGGCGTAGGGACTTCAACTTCACGTTCAGTTTGAATGCTGACAAACCAACGACCGGCGGTTAAAGACACTGTGACGTTTTTAATGTTGCCTAATACCTCACGGCTGTTGCGGTAACGCATCCAACCGAGTTTGGGCAGAAAAATCCGATTATTGGCTTGATCGAGCTTCACCCCTTGTGGATAGCGAAAACTATCACTCACGCCTTTTTTCTTGAACTTTGGAAATGCCGCACGTTTGGCAAAGAAGTTTTGATATGCTCGCTCTAAATCCTTTAAGGCGTGTTGCAAAGCTTGGCTGGGTGATTTTCTCAGCCAAGCAAATTCTTGCTTCCAACTGGGCAGCAGATTGGCTAATTTGACGTAAGAAAATCGAATCGTGGGGTCAGTCTGATACCATTCCTTTTGCAACGCCAACGCCTTATTAAAGATGAACCGACACGAACCCGCAAAGCGCGACATTTGCCGTGTTTGCTGGCCGTTGGGTGTCAGTTGGAATTTGAAGGCTTGGAGTCGTTTCATGCGCTCATTATACAAACAGCAAAGTAAACATTGATTTGTTTTTACTTTACAACCGCAACACCAAACCCAAAAACGGCTTTGCCGTTTGCGCCTGATATCCCCGCCATGAATGGCGAGGTTTTACGGCGCAGGGGATAAACGCGCCCAACGCCACG
>NZ_ATVC01000091.1 GCF_000420525.1 Aquaspirillum serpens DSM 68 | reverse complement strand
CATGATCTCCAGCGGTGGCGGTGCCATGATTTCCAGCGGTGGCGGTGCCATGATTTCCAGCGGTGGCGGTGCCCTGATTTCCAGCGGTGGCGGTGCCCTGGTCTCCAGCGGTGGCGGTGCCCTGATCTCCAGCGGTGGCGGTGCCATACCATCCAGCGGTGGCGGTGCCCTCGTCTCCAACGGTGGCGGTGCCCTGATCTCCAGCGGTGGCGGTGCCCCCATCTCCAGCGGTGGCGGTGCCCCAATCTCCAGCGGTGGCGGTGCCCCCATCTCCAGCGGTGGCGGTGCCCCCATCTCCAGCGGTGGCGGTGCCCCCATCTCCAGCGGTGGCGGTGCCCCAATCTCCAGCGGTGGCGGTGCCATGCCATCCAGCGGTGGCGGTGCCCCCATCTCCAGCGGTGGCGGTGCCCTCGTCTCCAACAATTACTTCTGAATAATCTCCCGCGGATAGTTGACTCTTCATCCCTCCCGTGATTGTCACCCCTGGCAAAGAAGTATCAAACCGCCGCATCACGGGATAAGCATTTTTAACCGATATTAAACCTTGTTGAATATAACTTTCTATCAACTCTGGCAAACTATTTTCATCGGCTATCGCCAACAACTTGAATCGTTTGCAATACACCAACCTAGTTTCCGGCACCACAATGGTTTCTTTATCATCACGATCAACAACAGCACATATCCATTGTTGCGGAAATGATCTGAAAAATGGTTGGAATGTGCTGAGGTTAGCCTCAAAAAACCCAGTTACCACATCGTCATCTGCCATCAACTGAGCATTCTTCAAATCTGATTCGGAATAGTTTTCAGCAAATTGAAAAATTTTCTGCAAACGATAACGATCTATTATCATTCCATGATTCAAAGGAATCAGGATCCGTAGGGGGCGATTGATTTCCACAGGATCAACAAGACCCATTTCAACTGTTTTAACAACAGCTAGACGTAGACGTCCACGTCTTCTTGGAACAGGGGGTACTGTGCTCATCTATCTCTATCCTTGATTTTGTATGACAAAATATAAAGGTTTAGCACAGCTACGATCTTTGTCAATCCCCCCTGCTTTTTCTACCCATCATCAACAGCATCCCCATCTTGCACTGCATCAGCGTACAATGCCTCGGGTGTGCTTTTTCATTTTGCAAACAAACACCATGCATTCATTTGACGTTCTGATTATTGGTAGTGGGCTGGCGGGAATGACGTTGGCGCTGCATTTAGCCGAAACACGGCGCGTAGCGTTGGTCACTAAACGCAGTTTATTGGAAGGCAGTTCTTCGTGGGCGCAAGGTGGCATTGCGGCAGTATTAGATACTGATGACTCAGTTGAAGACCACATCGGCGACACCCTGATTGCAGGCGCTGGTTTGTGCAACCCCGATACCACCCGCTTCATTGTCGAAAACTCCAAATCCGCCATTGATTGGCTGATCTCACTTGGCGTTCCCTTTACTCGCGATGCCGACAGCGAAGTCAGTAGCTATCGTGGTTTCCACCTCACCCGTGAAGGGGGACACAGCCACCGCCGGATTATTCATGCTGCCGATGCCACTGGCGCGGCGGTTACCTCAACCTTAGGGCAAAAAATCAAAGCCCATCCCAACATCAGCCTATTTGAACACCATCTGGCGATTGACTTAATCACCGCTCGCCGTTTAGGACTCAAAGGAAAACGCTGCTTTGGGGCGTATGTATTAGATAAACACACTGATAAAGTCATTACTTTATCGGCGGCTCATACCGTGCTGGCAACCGGCGGCGCTGGCAAAGTCTATCTCTACACCACCAACCCCGACACCGCGACTGGTGATGGCATTGCGATGGGGTGGCGTGCGGGCTGTCGTGTCGGCAACATGGAATTTATCCAATTCCATCCGACATGCTTGTATCACCCCCATGCAAAATCGTTTTTGATTTCCGAAGCGGTGCGCGGCGAGGGCGGTATTTTACGGCTGCCAGATGGCACCCGCTTTATGACCGCCCACGATGAACGGGCAGAATTAGCACCGCGTGACGTAGTGGCGCGGGCGATTGATTTCGAAATGAAAAAACATGGCCTCGACTGTGTTTATCTGGATATTTCTTACAAACCAGAAAGCTTTATCCGCGAACACTTCCCGACCATCCACGCCCATTGTCTGAGCTTAGGCATTGATATTTGCAAAGAGCCAATTCCGGTTGTCCCTGCGGCACACTACACCTGCGGTGGTTTAATCACCGATTTGCAAGGCCGTACCGATGTCGAAAGTCTGTATGCCGTCGGTGAAGTGTCGTGCACCGGCTTGCATGGCGCCAATCGTTTAGCGTCTAACTCATTATTAGAATGTATGGTGATTGGCCGCGCCGCCGCCAGTGCCATCCTTGCCTCGGGCCCGACTTTGATTCCAAGCATTCCCGATTGGGACAACAGCCGCGTCACCGACCCCGATGAAGAAGTGGTGATTTCACATAATTGGGATGAACTACGGCGCTGTATGTGGGATTATGTCGGTATCGTGCGAACAACGAAAAGACTCGAGCGCGCATTACATCTTATTGAATTATTGCGGACAGAAATCACGGAATATTACCGTCACTTCCATGTTTCAAATGATTTAATCGAATTGCGTAATCTAGTCGATACGGCAGCGTTAATCGTACGTTCTGCCATGCAACGGCACGAAAGCCGTGGCCTGCACTTTAGCCGCGACTATCCCGATTTGTTACCGGAAGCAGAAGAAACCATTCTTGCTGGCCGAGCCGATCATGTCCCGATTGCGTAGCGGACTTTCATTTATTTGGGAAAGAAAACGGCGATGATTCAAACAATGAGCACTTTGTGGCAACAACAACTCGACCCGTTCGGCCTACAGGCAATCACGCGCAAAGCGGCATTGGCATGGTGGAAACACCCCGAGGAACTGGCAGCTAGCTGGCAAGAATGGTGGCAACAAGTCGGTAAATTAAACAGCTATGCCGCAGCACGTTGTCTCGGCACAGAATTACCGCCGGTTTGCCCCCCTCAAGCCGAAGATGAACGCTTTAAAGATCCAGTTTGGCAAGAACTAGGCTGGGATTTGTTAAAGCAGTGGTACTTATTAAACACCCACTGGCTGCAAGATGCCCTCTATCGCACGCCAGAATTAAGCGATAAAGAACGCAGTCGCAGTGCGTTTTGGTTGCGGCAAGGGCTAAATGCGCTCGCCCCCAACAACTTTTTCCTGACCAATCCGGTAGCACAGCGCAAAGCGCAGGAAAGCGGTGGTAAAAGTTTAAGCGAAGGTTGGCGCAACTTCTTACGCGATGCGGCACGCGGTGATATTGCCATGACCGATTTAAGTGCTTTCCAAGTCGGGAAAAATCTGGCAACCACACCGGGGGCAGTGGTCTATCGTGGGCGGTTATTGGAAGTTATCCACTACGAGGCAACCACACCCACGGTGAAACAAATCCCAGTGGTCATCGTATCGCCGTGGATTAACAAATACTATGTTTTAGACTTAGACAATAAAAAGAGCCTGATTCAGTATTTGGTCAGCCAAGGCTTTTCCGTCTTTGTGACCAGTTGGAAAAACCCCGGCCCCGATGATAAAGACGTCGGATTTGATGACTACATCACCGAGGGCATTGACCGCATTGTGCAAGTAGCCAAAGACATTCAGCAAAGTGAACAAGTATTGCTCACTGGCTATTGCATTGGCGGCACCCTGACTACGGTCTATTTGGCATGGTTAGCGGCACAAAAACGAGGTGATGAAGTTGCCGGCGCAACCTTGTTAACCACCCTGACCGATTTCTCCCGCCCAGGTGATATTGAAGTTTTCTTGGATGAAGAAGGGCTGTCTTTTGTCGAGCGTAAAATGCAGGCAAAAGGCTATTTAGATGGTAAAGACATGGCGGCCAGTTTCCGCATGTTGCGGGCCAATAGTTTGATTTGGAACTATTGGGTCGAAAACTATTTATTTGGTGAAACACCACAGCCATTTGACATTTTATATTGGAATATGGATAGCACACGGATGCCGTGTGCCATGCATTCTTTTTATCTGCGTGAGTTCTATCTCCACAATAAATTGACTCAACCGAATGCCTTGACGATTGCTGGGCAAAAAATTGATTTACGCAAAATCAAAACGCCGTTGTTTATGGTGTCGGCAGAAGAAGACCATATTGCGCCATGGAAACAAACTTGGCACCTGACAGAACATACCCCTCATGCCCCAGTCCAATTTACTTTGTCGTCTTCGGGGCATATTTTGGGGATTGTGAACCCTCCTAAACCGAATTCAAAACGGCGCTATTGGCAAGGGGATGTCAAAACAGGCGAACCTCATCCGGCATGGTTTGCGCGACAAGAACCAGTTAATGGTTCATGGTGGCCATCGTGGGTGAATTGGATGAACGGCAAAGCAGAAACCGACATCAGCCCACAACTGAGCTCTAATCGTTACCCTGCCATTTGCCCTGCACCCGGACGCTATGTGTTAGAACACTAACAGGAGCCACCCATCATGGGCTACAAGACATTGAAAATTGGGATGTCAGCACGTTTATATCATCCAGAAGCGGGTAAAACCGGCTTGATGAGTAAGAGTTTGCAATATCTTGAACAATCGGTAGCTCATTGGGTGATGTCTCGCAATGTGATGGTGTTAATGGTGCCATCTATTTTGCATGATAGCCCTATGTTACGAAGCAATATCAGACTGTCAGACTATGCCGAATTTTTGGATGGTTTGGTGTTACAGGGTGGCGCGGATGTCAGCCCACACACCTATCATGAACAAGCCATCGATCCGCGTTGGCAAGGCGATGCGGTGCGGGATGCTTATGAGATGGAGTTACTGCATGAATTTGTCGAGGCAGGTAAACCGGTGTTGGGGATTTGTCGTGGGATGCAGCTGATTAACGTGGCCTATGGTGGGACGTTATACCAAGATATTCCAACACAATTACCACAAAGCCTAGCACACGAAACCCCAGCGTATGACCACCATCACCACACCATCAGTTTTCAAGGCAATGGCCGCTTGGTGGGTTGTATGGGACAGGTCAGCGGCGAGGTCATTTCTATTCATCATCAAGCAGTTAAGCAATTAGGGCGCGAGATAGAGATTGAAGCAACATCAGCTGATGGCGTAGTGGAAGCGATTTCACGCAAAGGCCGCAGCTTTGTTTGCGGCGTGCAATGGCATCCAGAGTTTCACGTCTACCACGGCCATCGACGATTACTCGATTGCACGCCAATTTTAGAAGCTTTTCTGGATGCCGCACGCCGTGCTCGTTAGCTGCGTTTTGGCCGCTTTTCGACAAAGGCGGTAATGCCTTCTTTGGTGTCAGGATAGAAAAAGTTTTCTGCCATGATCGCAGCAGCCGTTTGGTAGGCGGTGGCCAAATCTTGTTCAATTTGTTGGTAAAAACCGCGTTTACCAATCGCAATCGCGGCGGCTGATTTAGCGGCGATATTCTGTGCAAGGGTTAGGGTTGTTTGATCGAGCTGGTCAGCAGGCACAACTCGATTGAGCAATCCCCATGCTAAGGCGGTTTCTGCATCAATAAATTCGCCGGTAAACAACATTTCTAAAGCACGTTTACGACCAATATTGCGTGACAAAGCCACCGCAGGGGTCGAACAGAATAAATCCAGTGTAATGCCTGATACGGCAAACCGTGTATGCTCTGCTGCCACCGCTAAATCACATGCAGCAATCAACTGACACCCTGCCGCAGTCGCCAAACCTTGAACCTTGGCAATCACGGGTTGAGGTAGTTGTGTGAGCTGTAACATCACCGCGCTACATTGTTGGAATAGATCAAGGCAGGTATTTTGATCAGGAAAAGCACACATTTCCTTCAAATCATGCCCAGCACAAAACGCTTTTCCTTCTGCTGTTAACACAATGACTTTGATGTTTTTATTATTTTGAATTTCGGTTAATTGCGTTTGTAGTTCAGTTAACACCTCACACGATAAGGCATTGAATTGCTGTGGGCGGTTGAGTGTTAGGGTACAAATTCCGTCTTGCTCGTGACGTAATACAAAAGACATGCGATTTCTCCTCTTATTATTCGCGTAGCGAAAACAGAGGATAACAAAAAACGCCACAGCAAAGCGTGGCGTTTTAAACGGAGACTTCGCGACAAGTTGACATCCTCCCCGGCCTGAAGGCCGGAGATTCCTACGGCGCTCAGACACGGCATTGAGCCGCACCTGAGTCGCTTCGGTGGGTTCCTGCTGCTGGCGGCATTGCTGCACCGCTCACTTCACAGGCGAACCGGGCGTGTCCCGCCCTTAGAACATTGATCGCGCCGACCACATCGGCGTTTTCCTCGAAACTACACTCGACACAGACAAAGCGGGCTTGTGTTTGCCGGTTGTCTGCGCTGACGTGACCGCAGCACGGACAAGTGC
>NZ_ATVC01000090.1 GCF_000420525.1 Aquaspirillum serpens DSM 68 | reverse complement strand
CCAGTGGTGACTGCACTACGCTCTTTAGAAACCCTCAGCCAAACGAAAGAAGAACAACTGCGTGCCATTGCACGGCAACGTGCCGTTTGGGATTACAACACCGACATTATTACGGCACGGGAAGAGGGTTTAGAAGAAGGCATTCAAAAAGGCCGTGAGGAAGGCCGCGAAGAAGGTATACGGGCTATGCGAGCCATCTTCCGTACATTAATCCAAGCGCGATTTGGCGACCCATTGCCAGATTGGGTGTTGTCGCGGTTACGGACGGCGACGCCGGAACAATTACAGCAATGGGGTATTTCGTTAGCGCAGGCACAACGCTTAGAAGACATTTTTGATATTTGACCCCCTCCTAACCCCTCCCCCTGATTTCAGGGGGAGGCCAGTGCTGTAGGGCGGATAAGCGCAGCGCATCCGCCAAACCCGTAGCGTGGGCACCGGTTTTGTGCCCACGAAACCCACGCCGCCGAGGGTAAAAAAAACCGCCCCACCCAATCAAGGGCGAGGCGGTTCGCGATTGCATACGGCGGTGTTTTGCCGTTTGCCGTTTGCCGTTGTGAGTTATGTTGGGTTGCTAAACAACCAGCATTCCAACATTCACCGATGTGGTGGGCACAGAAACGTGCCCACCCTACCGGGCTGGCTTTATATTTTGATATTTTAGGAAAAAATTAACGTTTATGTCTCGCAAAAATTACGAATATAAAGATTTGTTAGAGACTTTATTATCTAAATTTCGAACTTGTGAAAATTCTTCACAGGTGCTTGATATATTGCACCACATTGCCCGTCAAAGAGGTTTTGATAATTTTGGGTTTGTTAATATGCACAATCATGAAATGAATGTTATCGGAAACAAAATATCATTATGGATAAATCATTATGAAGAAATGGGTTACTTTGATATTGATGCTATCGCCCATGCTGCACGTGATTCAACAGCTCCTATTGAATGGATTGCACAACGCCCCCCTGCAAATATCCATCCAAACCAAAGACAGATTTTTAATGAGGCATATGATTTAGGGTTTAGAGGCGGGTTTTGTTATTTGGCGAGAAAGCAAAAATTTAACATGGTTTTTGGCTTTTATCATCAACAGCCACTTACTAACTTGCCTGCTAAAGAAGATATAGCAGATATGTTGTTAGCAACATTGCATGCGCATGAAAGATTAAGAATAATAGAACAAAAAGACGATGATGTGTATCAAGAAAAAGATTTATCTGATCGTGAAAAAGTATGTTTAAGTTTAATTAAAGATGGTTTAACCGTATCTGAGGCTGCATCTGTACTGAAATTAGCAGACAGAACTGTTACCTTCCATTTGCAAAATTGTCGTGCCAAACTCAATGCCAAAACTCTACCTCAAGCTGTAGCGATTGCACTTGTCCACGGTATGATTGAGCCATAACTCAAAAAAACCTTCCCAACCTGTAAGATCTTACAGGTACATCAATGCCCTCTCCTTTTTACACTTCGCCCATGACTAACAACTTTGGCTATCGCAAAATTGGTTTATGCGGATATTTGCTGCGTAAGCCTATACTGCGAAAGAATATTAACCCTTGGGCGATAAAAATCTTTTAGATAAGCCATGTTTTTTGGTTGAAGAATTCTATATTCACCCTGCTGATATAGAGACCATAAAACTTGCCGCTGCATACTTGCGTATTGACGTGCAAAAAATTATTGAACTTGCACCATATCTGTATGCAAAAAAGGTGATTTCTTCCGAAGGGTCTTTTCTCAGTCATTCGATAGCCATTGATTCAATGGAGAAGTTGAATGAATCAATTGCCAAAAAACCAGATTGCAAAGATTGACTTTGCTACATCTGGAGTAAATCGAGCGAACAAAGAAGTTGCCTTTATTTTTGATAATGTTGCTGATTACGCATTCCTAGAAAAATCTCTGCCTGATTATATTGATGCTATTGTTTTAGATTCTTCTTTGGATGGTTTAGAGCAGATTTTATCTTATCTTCTCAAGATGCCAGAAAAACACCTTGAGGCTATTCATGTTTTGGGACATGGGTCACAGGCAAACTTAAATTTAGGTGCTATCAATTTAAATAAAGATAATTTTTCTGAATATTCTTTAATGTTAGAGAAGATCGGTAATTTTTTATCAGAAGAAGGGGATTTTCTACTCTACGGGTGTCGTGTCGGCAGTGGCGAGCAAGGTCGCCTATTCGTGGGCGACATTGCACGGATTATGCGTGCCGACGTTGCCGCTTCCAACGATGTGACCGGCGCTGCAGCTAAAGGGGGCAACTGGGCTCTGGAAACGCAGAGTGGCCTAATCAATATCGTGCCCCTGGATCTTGCCGAAGGCTACAGCGGCATTCTTCCTTTGCCAGACGGCTTGCTGGATGTCACGCCATCGACCGTGCCTGGCAACTTTGTTTCGGGCTTTGGTTTGACGATCGACACCTCCGGATTCATTGCCAAAACCGATGATCCTGCGGGCGTCTACTTTTATCCGACGGCTTACGACACCAATGTCTATACACCTGCTCTACCGGGTACTTTCACCGTCAGCGCCGACAACCTGAATGTCGCCTCTTTTGACCTGACTGGACTGGACTTTGCCAAGTACAGTCAGGACGGGGCATTCACCTTTGAGGTGATTGGGACGAAGATCAACGGCAGTACGGTTTCAACCAGTTTTACAACAGCTCAAAACTCGACGACATACACATCAGGAACCTATACGGAATTCACGGGGATCACCCGTTTTTCCGTGACAATTACGCCCACAGGTCCTGCCCCCAGCCATATTTCCCAACACACTTTCGACAGCTTCACGATAGCGAATGCCGTTGCTCCGGTCAGCAACACCCCGCCTGCCATCACAAGCACTGCAAACCCGATTTTCATACTTTACGACAACACCACCGCTGAACCTTTCTCGAACCTGGCCTTCGCTGACAACGAGAATAACAGCGGCAGCATCACTATCACCTACACCGCTGCTAATGGCACCCTCTCTGGCACTGGGCTGAGTGGCAACGCGGGCAATTACACGCTGTCTGGCGCAAACCCTGCCGAACTTACCAGCCGCCTGCAAGCGCTGGTCTTCACCCCGACCGCCAATCAGGTGGCACCGAGCAATACAGTGAGCACGACCTTCACCCTGACGCCCAACGATGGCACTGCCAATGGCACGGCGGCCACCGTGACGGCTGCCGTTATCTCAGTCAACGACGCCCCGACCGACCTCTCCCTAGCAAACACCACGGTCAACCAGTCCGGTGGTGCAAACGCCGCCATTGGCACGCTTACCACCACCGATCCAGACTCGGTTTCGACCTTCACCTACAGCCTTGTTTCGGGTACCGGCGACACCCACAACGCCCTGTTCAACATCAGCGGCAATAGCCTGCGTGCCAATGATGCATCAGCGATGGCACCGGGCAACTATAGTGTGCGCATCCAGACCAGCGACGGCGCCGGAGGAACTTACCAAACGCCATTCACTATCCATGTCATTGACAATGTACCACCCCTTTTCGATCAAGCTCCTGCCACTTCGGCGCCTTCCACCAGTGGCTTCCAAATTACCGCCAGCCTTAATGAAGCCGGCACTCTCTATTACGTGATCGTTGCAAACGATGCTACTGCACCATCGGTATCACAAGTCATCAATGGTCAAGATGCAGCAGGCAATACAGCCTTAGCTGCCGGTAACCAGCTGGTCGCTACTGCTCCCTATAGCCATATTTTCACCGTGAACGGTTTAAATCAGGCAACCGATTATGATGTTTACGTTGTTGCGCAAGATACCGCAACCACACCCAATGTTGTGAGTAGTGTCACCAAAATTGATGCAGCAACCTCTGCTCATGCAGTACCAACCATCTCTGCTTTAACCGCTATTGACCTGACAGATACAACAAACACAGACACCTTCAACAATCAAACTGGAACAATCACAGCCAATGATAGTGATGGCACAGTTCAGTCTTATGGCATCAGCGGGGGAACAACGGGTGGTGCAACGGTAGTAGGTGGCGTGACGTATGATGTCTCAAGCGCAGGAGCGTATGGCTCGCTGTATCTTAAAAGTGCTGATGGAGCCTATGTCTATGTTCCAAATAACACAGCTATTAATGCGCTGTCTGACAATCAGAGCGAAAACTTTACCCTGACAGCAACAGATAACGATGGGATGATCGGTGGTGCCACCCTCACCATCAACATCACCGGTGCAAATGACACCCCAACGGATCTCAGCCTAAACACGTCATCTGTGAATCAAAGTGGTGGAACGAATGCTACGGTTGGGACATTCACTAGCACAGATGCAGATACCGGCCAAACACATACTTATAGTTTAGTCACTGGCGATGGTTCGAACGATGCCGACAATAGTAGTTTTAACATTGATGGCGCCACCCTCCGTGCGAATGATGCCAGTGGACTGACTGCTGGGACATATCATTTGTTTGTTCGAACAACTGACAGTGGTACTAGCTCGTTATATTTTGACAAAGCAATCACTGTGACAGTGATTGACGATACTGCACCGACTGTGACATCGATTGTTCGACAGACTCCAAGCGATCAAATCACTCGGGCTGACAGTTTGGTATTCCGTGTTACATTCAGTGAAGCGGTGGCTAATGTTGATGTTGCTGATTTCACTGTGTCAGGCAGCACCGCTACAGTAACAAATGTGACATCCGCTGGAGCGAATGCCTACGACATTACCGTGTCCGGAGGCGATTTAGCCAATCTTAATGGTAATGTCAGCCTTAGTTTTGCCGTTGGGCAAAATATTGCTGATACAGCGACCTCCCCAAATCTCTTAACCAGTACAACACCTACTGGCAGCAACAATAACAGCTATACCATCGACAACACCGCCCCTGCTGCTCCAAGTACCCCCGACTTAGCCGCTGCCAGCGACACCGGCAGTTCCAGTACCGACAACAATACAAACGACACCACCCCAACCGTCAGCGGCACCGCTGAAGCCAACGCCACAGTCAAACTCTATGACACCGATGGCACCACCGTATTAGGGACAATAACAGCTGATGGTTCAGGGGCATGGAGCATTACCAGCAGTGCATTAAGCGAAGGTACACATAGCCTCACCGTCAAAGCCACCGACGCCGCAGGCAATGAATCCACCGCCTCGACTGCCCTCAGTGTCAAAATCAATACCAGCAGTCCAACCGACATCTCCCTCGGCAGTGCATCTACCTCAACCACCACGGCGATTGAGAATGCTGAGTTGACCACCCTCTCCGCTACCGATGCCACCACCAGCGATAGCTTTACCTATACCTTAGTGAGTGGCACTGGTTCAACGGATAACAGCAGCTTTGTTATTGACGGCGATAAACTCAAAGTTGGGGCAACGGCGTTAACGGCGGGCAGCTATGCGGTGCGCGTAAAAGCCACCGATGCCGCAGGCAATGAATTTGAAAAAGCATTAACAATCACCGTCAGTGATGGCCCTGCTGTGAGCAATATCAACCGCGCCACCGGCACACAAGCCACCACCAACAGCGATAGCCTGAGCTACACCGTGACCTTTAGCCAAGCGGTGACGGGTGTGACAGCGGATGACTTTGATTTAACCAAAACAGGTAACGCCAATGGCACGATTGGCGCCCCCACCAGCAGCGACGGCATCACATGGACAATCCCCATCACCGGCGTCAGCGGTGATGGCACGTTAAGGCTTGACCTAAAATCCACCGGCACCGGCATCCAGAACGGTTCATCTGTCGCTATCACCGGCGGCTATACCAGCGGCCAAACCTTCACTATCGACAACACCGCCCCGACGACCACATTCAGTGCGTTAGCTTTAAGTGATGATACCGGCAGCAGTTCGACCGACTTCAACACCAAAACCGCCAGCCAAACCCTAACCGCGACACTGAGTGCGGTACTGGATGAAGGAGACAAATTATTTGGTTCGCTCGATGGTGGGACAACTTGGATTGACATCACCAATAAAGTCGATGGCACAGGGCTATTGTGGAATGGCATCACCCTCGATAGCACCGGCAGCCTAAAACTGAAAGTGACCGATGCCGCAGGCAATGACAGCACCGTGCATACGCAAAACTATGTCCTTGATACCAGCGACCCGACTGCCCTTAGCTTAGCTTCATCCTCATTAAACACCTCTGCCGCTTCCAGCGGCGCAACGGTCAGTACCTTCTCCACCACCGACACCCCAGCCAATGGCACCTTTAGCTACGAATTAGTCGAAGGAGATTCCAGCACCGATAACGGCAAATTTACGATTGACGGCGGCAGTCTAAAAATCGGTACCACCGCTTTGACGGCAGGAAGCTACCAGATACGGGTGAAAGTAACGGATTTAGCTGGTAATAGCTATGAAACACCGCTGACCATCACCGTCAGCACACCACCGCCACCTACTCCCACACCAACCCCAGAGCCCACACCGACACCGGTACCCACTCCCGTACCTACGCCAGAGCCAACTCCGATACCGGAGCCAACGCCGGTACCTACCCCTGTGCCGACTCCGACACCAACTGGCACGTTTGATGGGGTGACGGTGAATGAAACGGTGCAGAGCGATGGTAATAAAGTGGTGACCATTCCAGTGGTGACAGAAGACCGTCAAGACGACCCCACCACACCACAACAAACCCACGCCGATATTCCAGTAGTGAAAAACAGTGATGGTGAATCCGTATTGACAGTGAGTGTCCCGACTGGGGTGGGGATGAGTGTCGATGGTAAAGGCACGATATTGAGCAAAGACGATGCGATGGCTGAATTAATCCGCCGCATTGAACAAAAAACCCCAACCGGTTCGAGCATTCAGGAAGAGATGAAAGGCAATGGCTTTACCTTCCTCAATGCCTTGCCTGCCAATGAAAAACTGATTGTGCAAACCGTGGTGCCGACTGTGGCGGCTAACACCACTACTGCCCCGAGTCAGCCGCTGATTGTGAGTGGCTCAAGCCGTGCCAGCGATGGCAAACAGGCGGTGGTGATTGATGTGAGTCAGTTGCCAAAAGGCACAGTGATTCAAGTCGAGAATATCGACTTTATCGCCATCGTCGGTGAAGTTCGCGCTATCGGCGGCAGTGGGCAAAACGTGGCGGTGGGGGACAATCTC
>NZ_ATVC01000089.1 GCF_000420525.1 Aquaspirillum serpens DSM 68 | reverse complement strand
ATTCACCTGATTGTTTAAGGCAACCTTGTAGGGCAGATAAGCACAGCGCATCCGCCGGTAGTGTGGGCACCGATTTTGTGCCCATCATTTTTAATTTGGTTGCTCAATGATTGTTTTGGGTGGATGCACTGCGTTTATCCACCCTACTACTAAAAAATAACAGATCCTAACTCCGGTTAACCCCCCAAAAAATCCTCCTCCCCGAGCCCGCGTCTGCGGGCTTTTTTGCGTTTGTCGGGCGTGGTGTGGGTTGAGCTGTTATTCTCTTTTTCCGCGAAAAGCCGTTGCCAGCGGGATTTCGCCATATTTGCGATTTTGTATGTGGTGAAAAATTGTGTTTGCGGTGTTGCGTGGTTTTTTTGTAGCCTCGCGCAACCCTTGCCCTCTCAATTTGCTGGTGTGGCTGTCATCAACTTTGGAAAGAATGAATTGTGCTGTGGTTTGTTGCCATAGCCGAGGCTAAACATGAACGCAGTAGAAATCGATCAAGCTATTACAGAACTCGCGGCGCAACCTTTTGATGCTGCAGAGTTTCCCTATGCCTTTCTTGAGGCTTTTGGTAACAAATCCACCACGATTAAACGCTTGCGTGCTGGGGCATCGAATAAGTCTGATGTAGGTGGTGTGCTGCAAACCAACAACATTCATATTTTGACTTGTGATGTGGGTTTGGTAACCGAAACGCTTGGGATGCTGAAAAATAGCCCTGCGACGGTTCGTGCTAAAGCGCGGTTTGTTCTGGCAACCGATGGTGCTGATTTTGAAGCGGAAGATTTAACCAGTGGTGAGACGGTTGCTTGTGCGTTTCGGGATTTTCCTGATCATTTTGGTTTCTTTTTGCCGTTGGCTGGAATTAGTACCGTTCGGCAAATTAGTGAAAACGCATTTGATATCCGCGCCACCAGTCGCTTAAATCGTTTGTATGTCGAGCTGTTAAAAGATAACCCCGAATGGGGAACGGCAGAGCGTCGGCATGATATGAATCATTTTATGGCGCGGCTGATTTTTTGTTTTTTTGCCGAAGATACGGATATTTTTGGCGGAAAGGGAAAATTTACAGAGACAATTTCGCGGATGAGTGCGGCTGATTCGTCGAATACGCACGAGGTTATTTCGACATTGTTCCGTGTGATGAATATTCGGCGAGAAGAGCGTACGGCGGCGAATATTCCGCGTTGGGCGAATACGGATGATTTTCCTTATGTAAATGGTGGTTTGTTTTCTGGTAATACCGAGGTGCCGCGATTTAGTAAGATTGCGCGATCTTATTTGTTGCATGTGGGTGGTTTGGATTGGACGAAGATTAACCCTGATATTTTTGGTTCGATGATTCAGGCGGTTGCGGATGATGAGGAGCGCGGGGCATTGGGGATGCACTATACCAGTGTGCCGAATATTCTTAAGGTGTTGAATCCGTTGTTTTTGGATGATTTGCGGGCGAAGTTAGACGAGGCGGGAAATAATCCGCGTATGTTGTTGAATTTGCGTAAGCGGATGGCGAGGATTCGGGTTTTTGATCCGGCTTGTGGTTCGGGTAATTTTTTGGTGATTGCTTATAAGGAGATGCGAGCGATTGAGGCGGAGATTAACCGGCGGCGTGGTGAGGCGGAGCGTGCGTCTGAGATTCCGTTAACGAATTTTAGGGGGATTGAGTTGCGTGATTTTCCAGCGGAGATTGCGCGTTTGGCGTTGATTATTGCGGATTATCAGTGTGATGTGTTGTATCGGGGGCAGAAGTTGGCGTTGGCTGATTTTTTGCCGTTGAGTAATGAGAATTGGATTATTTGTGGGAATGCGTTGCGGCTTGATTGGTTGAGTATTTGTCCACCGGCTGGGACGGCTGTAAAACTTCATGCGGATGATCTTTTTGAAACACCGTTAGATCAATCTGAGATTAGTTTTGAGAATGAAGGTGGAGAAACCTATATTTGTGGCAATCCGCCGTATTTAGGTAGTAAGTGGCAGAGTGACGAACAAAAATCTGATTTGGGCAATCTATTTGATAAACGAGTAAAAAATTGGAAATCTTTAGATTATGTAGCAGGTTGGTTTCTCAAAGCAGCTGATTATGGGTGTAATACTCGTACAATGGTGGCATTCGTAGCTACTAACTCTATCTGTCAAGGTCAACAGGTACCTATTCTATGGCCAGAAATCTTCCGGCTAGGACTCCACATTATATTTGCTCATACATCGTTTAAGTGGGCTAACCTTGCTAGTCATAATGCTGGTGTCACTGTGGTTATAGTCGGCATTTCTTCGATATTAGATATGGCATGTCGCTTGTATTCTTTACGCGAAGAAGGACAGGAGCAGACTGTCGAATGTAAGACAGTGCAAAATATCAATGCTTATTTGGTTGCTGCTCCTGATGTCGAAGTAAAGTCAGCTTCAATACCTCTCAACGGATTACCACCAATGCAATTTGGTAATCATCCCTACTACGGCTCAGCACTGATTATGTCGCAAACCGAGGCTCGGCAGCTCGTAGCAACATCTCCGGATGCGGTATCTTACATTCGTAATTTCTATGGTTCTAAGGAATTCATCGATGCTTCAC
Organism: Aquaspirillum serpens DSM 68; assembly: GCF_000420525.1. Classification (GTDB taxonomy): domain Bacteria; phylum Pseudomonadota; class Gammaproteobacteria; order Burkholderiales; family Aquaspirillaceae; genus Aquaspirillum; species Aquaspirillum serpens. The sequence goes on along the minus strand of NZ_ATVC01000089.1, from coordinate 4,679 downwards.
CGCGTGCCTGCTTATGGATCAAAGATAGTGAAGTCGATGCTGCAAGTCGTATTCCTGAAATCGCACGCCGTATCGATACCGTTGTGCAGGCTAGGCGTGCTGCAACCAGAGATGCTAGTGCCCAGAAGCTTGCAACGACTCCTTGGAGGTTCCGCGAACAGATACTGGGACAGTCTCATTCTGTCATTGTTCCTCGTGTTAGTTCTGAAAACCGTCCGTACTTACCTGCTGGAGTGTTGGAGCCTGATAGCGTAATACAAGAGAAGGCATTTGCCTTATACGACGCTCCGTTATGGAGTTTTTCAGTGATTGTCTCACGGCTGCACTGGGTGTGGATTGGCACTGTCTGTGTTCGTATGAGAACAGATTTTTCCTACTCCAACACCCTCGGCTGGAATACCTTTCCTGTGCCAACGCTTACCGAAAAAAACAAAGCCGACCTAACACGCTGCGCCGAAGAAATCCTACTCACACGAGAACGCCACTTCCCCGCCACCATCGCCGACCTCTACGACCCCGACAACATGCCTGCCGACCTACGCGCAGCCCATGAACGCAACGACGAAGTATTAGAACGCATCTACATTGGCCGCCGGTTTAAAAACGACACCGAACGCCTAGAAAAACTGTTCGACCTCTATACCAAAATGACCGCAACCGCAGCACCAACCAAAACCAAAAAACGTCAATAAAGAACCATCTTATGAGCGAAAAAATCAAATCTGTGCCTTGCGTCTCAATGACCTACCAACACAACGGCGTATCAACCAAAGCCAACGCCCTCGGCATGCGCCCGATGCAAGAACGCGCCTATGAAAAACGCGGCGAACAATATCTACTTATCAAATCGCCGCCGGCCTCTGGCAAAAGCCGTGCCTTAATGTTCATTGCCCTAGACAAAATTCATAACCAAAACCTAAAACAAGCCATCATCGTCGTTCCCGAAAAATCTATTGGTTCTAGCTTCAACAATGAGCCCCTCTCAAAATATGGCTTTTGGGCAGATTGGCAGGTTGAACCAAAATGGAACCTGTGCAATGCACCTGGGAACGACAACGGCGGCAAGGTGAAATCGGTAGCGGCTTTTCTCGATAGCACCGACAAAGTCCTAGTCTGCACCCACGCCACATTTCGCTTTGCTGTTGATCAATATGGCATTGAAGCCTTCGATAACTGCTTAATTGCAGTTGATGAATTCCACCACGTTTCTGCCAACCCCGATAACAAACTAGGCGCCCACCTCGGCCAATTTATTGCGCGTGGCAAAACACATATCGTTGCCATGACTGGCTCGTATTTCCGAGGCGATGCTGAGGCTGTGTTAGCACCATCGGATGAAGCCAAGTTCGATACGGTAACTTATACCTACTATGAACAACTCAATGGCTATGAACATTTGAAACATCTCGACATCGGCTATTTTTTCTACAACGGCCCGTATGTTGACGATATTTTGAATGTCCTCATCCCCAATGAAAAAACCATTATCCACATTCCTAATGTCAATTCGCGTGAGAGTACGAAAGACAAAATGCGCGAGGTTGAACACATCATTGAAATGTTGGGTGAGTGGCAGGGGATTGATAGCGAAACGGGTTTTCAGCTTGTTAAACGCCCTGATGGACAGGTATTGCGGATTGCCGATTTGGTCGATGATGATGTGGCAAAACGTGAACGGGTTTCCACCGCGTTAAAAAATCCCACCCACAAAAATAACCGCGATCATGTGGATATCATTATTGCGTTGGGGATGGCAAAAGAAGGGTTTGATTGGATTTGGTGTGAACATGCGCTTACCGTCGGTTATCGCGCCAGTTTGACCGAGATTGTGCAAATTATCGGGCGTGCAACTCGTGATGCCCCCGGAAAAACCCGCGCAAAATTCACCAACTTAATTGCCGAGCCCGATGCCAATGAACAAGCGGTTACCGAGGCAATTAACGACACATTAAAAGCCATCGCCGCCAGTTTGCTCATGGAGCAAGTGCTTGCCCCTCGTTTTGAATTCAAACCAAAACACACCGACAGTGGCCCAGCAGAAGGTTTTGATTATGGTGAGGAAGGCTATCACCCAGAGCGTTGCAATGTCGGGGTGAATGAACAAACCGGCACTTATCAAATAGAAATTAAGGGGCTGATTGAGCCAAAAAGCAAAGAAGCAACGCGGATTTGCCAAGAAGATCTTAACGAAGTGATTGCGGCATTTGTGCAGGATAAATCTACGCTTGAACGCGGTTTGTTTGATGAAGAGCTGGTGCCGGAGGAACTGACACAGGTTCGTATGGGCAGAATTATTAAAGATAAATATCCAGAACTCGATGCCGAGGACCAAGAAGCGGTGCGACAACATGCGGTTGCAGCGTTGAATTTCACACAACAGGCTAAACGGCTGTTAAACGAACAAATTATCAATGAACAAGCAAGGAACGACGCCGAGCCATCGCTTAATACGGCGTTGATTGATGGGGTACGCCGATTTGCGATGGATGTGCGCGAGTTGGATATTGATTTAATCGACCGAATCAATCCGTTTGGCGAAGCCTACGCCATCCTCGCCAGAACGATGAGTGAAGAGAGTTTGAAACAGGTGGCGGCGGTGATTTCTGCTAAACGAACCGCCATTACACCGGAAGAAGCAAAAGAACTTGCCAAGCGTGCCAGCCAATTTAAGAAGGAACGCAAACGCTTGCCATCGCTTGATGCTCAGGACGCATGGGAACGGCGTATGGCAGAAGGAGCATCGGCTTTTATGCGCTTTAAGGCAGAGGGACGTTATGAGTGATGATGATTTAGATGCACTGGCGGCAGATCTCGCCGACTTTGCGCCACCAGAGAAAAAAAGCGGGCGGTCGGCGTATGAGGAACGGATTATTGCCGGTTTTGAGGAAATACAACGCTTTGCAGAAAAACATGGCCGCGCCCCACAACATGGCGAAGATCGCGATATTTTTGAACGGCTGTATGCGGTGCGCCTCGACCGTTTGCGTGAGTTGGCCGATTGTCGGGCGGTACTCGAACCGTTAGATCATCAAGGTTTGCTCACCGCAACGGCACCGATAGAAGATGATGAAATCAATCTTGATGAGTTGGCTGCTGAATTAGCCGGTGTTGAACGCGCTGATGATATTACGGTGTTGCGCCACGTCCGTACCAGTGCTGAAAAACGTGTCAGTGATGAAATTGCCGACCGCAAGCGGTGTGAAGATTTTGATGTTTTTCAGGCACAGTTTAAGCAAGTGCAAAGTGAGCTTAAATCTGGCGTCCGCCTTACGTTGCCGTTTGGTAAAAATGCTACGATTGAGATTGGTCAGTGGTTTATTTTGGGGGGGCAGACGGCGTATGTTGCTGAGGAAGGCGAAGAATTTGATTCTCCTCAGGGGAAAAAAGATGCCCGTTTACGGGTGATTTTTTCGAATGGGACGGAAAGTAATTTGCTGCGCTTGTCGCTTGTGCGGGCACTCTATAAAGACGAAGCCAGCCGCCGGATTACCGACCCTGATATGGGCCCATTATTTAATGAGACTTGGGACGACGATGATTTAGCCAGTGGGACAATTTATGTGTTGCGTTCGCTGTCAGATGAACCGTATGTGGCACAACATCGCGAGCTGATTCATAAAATTGGGGTAACCGGCGGTAAGGTGGAAGCGCGAATTGCGAATGCTGAACGTGAGGCAACTTATTTGTTGGCAAAGGTGGAGGTGGTGGCAACGTATAAGCTGGCAGGCATTAACCGAACAAAAATGGAAAACGTCTTCCATCGATTATTTGCCTCGGCACGTTTGAACATCACGATCCAAGACCGATTCGGCCATCCCGTACAGCCGCAAGAGTGGTTTTTAGTACCGCTATTTGTGATTGATGAAGCCGTTGCCCGTATCCAAGACGGCAGTATCACCCGCTATGTGTACGACCCCAGCAGCGCAAAGCTGGTAGAAAGTGCGGATTGAGTTTGAATGTTGGGTGACCAAACTCCCTCAACAGACAAAAACAAAGGCCAGCATAACACTGGCCTTTGGTGTGCATAGTCTAACTACACAGTGCATCTAACTTAGCGCATTTGATTAAACAAAGACATCGCGTTGCTGATGGCAGTACTCAGTGGATTAGGATTAGGGTCTTCGATAAGGTAGATCGTACCGTCCTCATTTCTTCCAATAGCAGGAGGACTTCTAGGAATAACTGTGCCAGTGGTTTGTCTAGTAGTCATGAGCTCGCGTAATCTGTCGCTGCCCTGTGCATCTTCTACCTCTGGTTGAGTACTACCACCCAACGATGGTTGGGGATCAGGTCTGTTTGGTGTGAATGTAGTACTCTTGCCAATTTCTTGACCCTGTGCGCGACAAGCCCCGCCGTTCAGGGCGGGGAAGGATAGCGCGGACGGCGTAGCCGTCGAACACATTGCGGCGATACTTCGCCACAAAGACCAAATGGACGTGCATCTTGAACACGCAGTGCCGACTGCGCCTAATATCGTTGTCATCTCTCATAGACCAAAGTATCATTGATTCATGCAACGACTTCAAGCCTTCAAATACGAACTGGTGCCAGACGGCCATCAGGAGCGGCAGATGCGCCGCTTCGCTGGCTCGTGCCGGTTCGTATTCAACAAGGCGCTGGCGTTGCAGAAAGAACGCTACGAGAATGGCGAGAAGAAGCTGGGTTATGCTGGGCTGTGC
>NZ_ATVC01000088.1 GCF_000420525.1 Aquaspirillum serpens DSM 68 | reverse complement strand
AATTCTTGCTTCCAACTGGGCAACAGATTGGCTAATTTGACGTAAGAAAACTTGCTTGTCGGGTCAGACTGATACCATTCCTTTTGCAACGCCAACGCCTTATTAAAGACGAACCGACACGAACCCGCAAAGCGCGACATTTGCCGTGTTTGCTGGCCGTTGGGTGTCAGTTGAAATTTGAAGGCTTGAAGTCGTTTCATGCGCTCATTATACAAACAGCAAAGCAAACATTGATTTGTTTTTACTTTACAACCGCAACACTAAACCCTAAAACGGCTTTGCCGTTTGCGCCTGATATCCCCGCCATGAATGGCGAGGTTTTACGGCGCAGGGGATAACAACACCAATGCCATTGCTAAGGTTAAACCGGCGGCTGTCCACGGATGTTGTGCCACATGTTGCCACCACAGTTGGCTAAAACGTGATTCGGGATGGAATACCGCACTATCTGTTTTCATGGTCTTGCCCCTGCGGCTGTCTTGATATTGCTATTCAGTGTGGCAGTGATGACAAACCGAGGGAAGTTGTTTTAATTTATCTAAGCAATAGAAAAATTAAAAATCATTGCCTATAGCTATTAACTCGCTGTAAACAACGTTGATAACGGCCTTCGACTCGCTCGGTAAACCATTCTGTGGTGAGACGGCGGCTGATTTTTGGGCTGTTTAATCGAATATACGGCACCACTTCCCGCGCCATTTTGCCTTGGCTGCTTTGATCGGCAAGGCTAAACACACGTTGATACAGTCGAGTTTGTTCAAAGCTATGGCGTTTTTCTTGGGTGAGATCTTGGTCGATGTCTTGTCGTGAGAGCCCCAAGCGATTGGCTAAAGGATAGAGCCGTTGTTGTGTTTGACTGGCTTGGGCGGTGGGCTTGCCATCTTGATAACGCAATAAATCGCCATCGGCCTGCAACGGCTGACCACTTAAACGCGCCACAGCCAACTGAAAAGCGGCATTGCGTGAGGAGTAATGACCGGCATTGAAATCAGCAAAACGATAGCGCATGTGTGAATACGACACCGGATGTTCCAATAAATGGGCGATACCAAAATACAACCCACCACGGCGGGTGAAAGTTTCTTGTCGAATATCTACCCGACCATAGGGATAAGGTTTTTGTCGGACGTGTTCTTGTGCAAAGGCAATACTGACTTGCATTGGGCCGGCAGTTCGAATCGGGTTATTCATCGACAGCTTGTCGCGCACCAAGGGAATGCGCTCCATCATTTCTTCATATAAAGCATTCAGTTCCCGTTCGGTACGCAGGTTATCAATGCGTGCTTTATAGCTGCGGCCATCGCGCGAGGGAATTAACAACGCCGTCTGCACTGCCAACAACGGCACCCCGTAGCGTCCGGCTCGCTGTTCAATTTCACGCCAAACAATTTGGCTGATGCCTGTTACCACTGGTTCGGCTTGCCAATTCGACACTTGCTCGATCACTGCTGCTGTTGCACAAAAATAGTCTGCTCGATAGGGCAGTTTTAAGGCAGTAAACGCTTGTGCCATATCTTGTGCCCATGCGCTACGTTGGCTCACCGATTGCGGAATCACTTTATCTAACAGTTGCCGTGCCTCGGCTTCAGAGGCCGCAGTGGGATAAGGTGAACGTGGCGGCGGTGGGGGGGTGATTGGTATCGCCACTGGCGCGGGTTTGCTGGTTGGCGCGGTGGGTTCGTTGGTCTTGCTGATGATGGGGGCAGGGGAAGGGTCGCCGGTGAATGGTTGTGTAGCACAACCTGCTAATAACCCTATTGTTGAAATGGAGATAACGATTTGTTTTGACACAAAAAACACTTTCTGAAAAAGAAACACTGCAACGGTGCAAACGGTAACGGACAAGCTGAGTTCAACTCAGGCACAATAGCGGCCTTCATTCTGTTTTGGTTTTTTCTCGCATGAATCCTGTTGCTTTATCTCCCAAACCGATCCACAGCTATCGTCCTTATCGTCGCTTATCCCGTCCCGCACCTTTTTTGCCGATGTCACAGCAAGAAATGGCTGAGTTAGGGTGGGACAGCTGCGACATTATTTTAGTGACTGGTGACGGTTATATCGATCATCCTAGCTTTGGGATGGCATTGATTGGCCGTCTGTTAGAGGCACAAGGTTTTCGGGTTGGGATTATCAGCCAACCAGATTGGCACAGTGCCGACGCTTTTCGTGCCCTAGGCCGGCCTAATCTGTTTTTCGGTGTGACGGCAGGCAATATGGATTCGATGATTAACCGTTACACCGCCGATCGTCGCCCTCGTTCTGATGATGCCTATACCCCCGATGGTCTGCCAGACAAACGCCCCGATCGGGCGGTGGTGGTTTATGCCCAGCGTTGTCGTGAGGCCTTCCCCGGCATCGGGGTGATGATTGGCAGTATCGAAGCCAGTTTGCGCCGGATTGCCCATTATGACTATTGGAGTGAAAAAGTTCGGCAATCCGTATTGGTTCATTCTAAAGCCGATATTTTGCTTTATGGCAATGCCGAGCGTGCTCTGATCGAGATTGCGCATCGCGTGGCTGCTGGCGAGAAATTATCCGATATCCGCGATGTGCGCGGCACCGCCTTTATTGCGCCACAGGGTTATTTGCCCGATGGCGACTGGATTGAGGTCGACTCCACCACCGTTGATGCACCCGGACGTGTCGAGCCACATCCCGATCCTTATGCGATGGAACCCACACCCACGGCAAGCGATAGCAAAACGGACAACGGCGAGCAAACCGTTCAGCCGGTACGTTTTATGTCATTAGCTGAGCGTGTTGCCGCACGGCGGGCACAGCGTCACAAAACGGTGGTGCGAATTCCGGCTTTTGAGGCGGTTGCCTACGACCCTGTGTTATATGCCCATGCCAGCCGCACCCTACATATTGAGTCCAACCCCGGTAATGCGCGGGCCTTAGTGCAATTACATGGTGAACGCGATGTGTGGCTCAATCCGCCGCCATTGCCATTAAAAACCGAGGAGATGGATCATGTGTATGGCCTGTCCTACGCTCGCCATCCACACCCTAGCTATGGTTCGGCGCGTTTTCCGGCGTGGGAGATGATTCGTTTTTCGGTCAACATTATGCGTGGTTGTTTTGGTGGCTGTACGTTCTGTTCTATTACCGAACACGAAGGGCGGATTATTCAAAGCCGCTCGGAAGGCTCGATTCTGCGTGAGATTGAAGAAATTCGTGACAAAACCCCCGGCTTTACCGGCCAAATTTCCGATTTAGGTGGGCCAACGGCAAATATGTACCGTTTGACCTGTAAAGATCCAAAAATTGAATCTTCCTGTCGTCGCTTGTCTTGCGTCTATCCCGGGATTTGTGAAAATCTGAACACCGACCACGATCCGTTAATTCGCCTGTATCGCAAAGCACGCGCCCTACCCGGTATTAAAAAAATCACCATCAGCTCTGGCCTGCGTTATGACTTAGCGGTGGAGTCGCCGGAATATATTAAGGAACTGGTAACGCACCATGTCGGTGGTTATTTAAAAATTGCGCCGGAACATACCGAAGCTGGGCCTTTGTCGAAGATGATGAAGCCGGGGATTGGCAGTTATGAGCGTTTCAAGAAATTATTTGAGCGTTTCTCGCGTCAAGCAGGGAAAAAACAGTATTTAATCCCTTACTTTATCGCTGCCCACCCAGGTACCAGTGATGAGGATATGTTGAATTTAGCGTTGTGGCTCAAAGCAAATGACTTCCAGCCCGATCAGGTGCAAACCTTCACCCCCACGCCGATGGCGCTGGCAACGACGATGTGGCATACCGGCCGTAATCCGTTGAAAAAGCTGGCGCGGAGTTCGGAAAAGGTGGATGTGGTGCGTGATGGTTATCGCCGCAAGTTACACAAGGCCTTTTTGCGTTATCACGACCCGAAAAATTGGCCGTTGTTGCGTGAGGCGATTGAGAAAATGGGACGCAGTGAGTTGATTGGCTATGGGCCGGAGTGTTTGATTCCGCCGGCGGATCACCACACCGGTCAACGCCCTCGCCCACCTCGCGCCAACGGCCTGCCGCCTCGGCCAGCGAATAAGGTGCAAATCAAACGCCCCGGCCCCAAACCCCTCACCGCCAGCGCCGCACGGAAACGGGCGCGTTGATTGATTAGTGCGTGACCTTGCGTAGGTTGGCTTGAGACCTAACCTACGCCCAAAATTGTGAAAATCATGAATGGGGATGCATGAAATGAGGAATATGGAACAACAAACTTTTCTTGATATTGAAAATTTAGAATACTTTAGTATAGAGGAAAGTGCAAAGATTCTTGGAGTGTCTAGTGCCACTATAAGAAACTGGGTTAAAACTGGTTATTTAGAGATTATATCAAAAGGTAAAATATCAAGAAATTCAGTAGAAAATTTTGACAAAAAAATATCTGGGGTAGAGAAACTTAATCAAAGAGCAAACAAATCAAAGAAAGACAATCATAATCATGAATATCTTGCAGCTGAGTTTTTAAGAAAAATTGATTTGGGAATTGAAAAAATAGACTCCATGGGCGATTTGTATGAAAGTGGTCTTTCAGACTCCTACAGAAATAAAGAGGGGATTTACTACACACCAAGTTATATTGTCAATGATTTACTTTCTTTAAAAAATCAACTCACTGGAGATGAAACCTTCTGTGATCCATGCTGTGGTTCTGGAAACTTTTTAGTTAGGGCACTAGAGATCGGATTTAAACCTGAAAACATATTTGGTTTTGATACTGATCATGTAGCGGTAGAAATTGCAAAGAGAAGAATACTAGAAAAAACAGGTTATAAAAGCAATAATATAAAATGCTATGATTTTCTTCATCTATCAGTTTCTGAAAAAGCAGGGAGTTATGATTATATTTTTACTAACCCTCCATGGGGAAAAAAAATTGAACAAGCAGAAAAAAAATCAATAAGCAAAATATTAAAGGGTGGTAGTAGCATTGATACTTGCTCACTGTTTTATTTTTGTTGTATTAAATCATTAAATTTAGGTGGTACTTTAGGGCTGTTGTTACCAGAGTCATTTTTTAATGTAGCTACCTATGAAGATGCAAGACTATCAGCACTCATGCTTCAGATTCAACGATTATCCCATTATGGAAAACCATTTAAAGGGATTTTAACTGGAGCTGTTGGGATGGTCATCAGTAAAAAAGATTCTATTCTTGATCAGAATATAGATTGTGTTTACAAAGATAAAAATTTTAAAAGAAATGTAGATTCATTTCGAAAAAACCCCAAATCAATATTTAATATTTCATGCACAGATGATGAGGCTAAAGTAATAGAGCATGTCTACTCAATTCCTTATGTAACTCTTAGAGGTAGAGCACAATGGGGGATCGGTATAGTTACAGGAAATAATAAAAAATATGTAGATAATATTCTAAAAGATGGTCTTATTCCAGTTTACAAAGGCTCAGATATAACAAAATATGGATTAAAGCCAGCATCAACTTATATTCCAAAAGATTTCTCTCTATATCAACAGGTTGCCCCAATTAACTTATATGAAGCGCCAGAAAAATTAATTTATAAATTTATTTCCTCAAACCTGTGTTTCTTCTACGATACAGAGTCTAGGTTTGTAATAAATAGTGCAAATATACTTATAACCGAAAAAGAGTTCCCAGTTTCAATGAAAGTAATTTGTGAACTATTTAATAGCGATTTTATGAACTGGATCTTTAGAAAATTATTCAATACCCATAAAGTTTTGAGAGGAGATCTAGAGTTACTGCCTATTCATGACCAATTTCTTTCAGGGAAAAATTTTATAGAGTCAGAATATCTGACTTCCATCAATGTTGAGAGGACTAACTGTGGAACTTTTAGAATTAAAAAATAGAATAACCACCTCATTTAGCGGTACCGAGGATGATTTAAGAGAAGTTCTAGACTTGATAGAGCAAGATCAGCCTGTGTTTCCGTTTAATGAGTATGAGCATCTCATTTGTAATCTTATCGAAAAGGGTGGTCTTAATTATAATCAATATATTGAAATTAGATCGGAATATATCAGTCAAAACCCGAACTTATGGATTTTTGAAATATCAGCCCCTAGAGGATTTGGTGAGAAATTTGCCCAAACATATGTGAAAGGTAAGTGTTCAAAACTAAAAACCCCATCCAAAAAATTAGACCCAAATTATGCTGGAGAATATGATCTTTGGCTCGACGGAATTACTATTGAGGTAAAAGCATCTAGAGCAGTAGATAGTAATAGTGAAGAACCTCTTTATGTGAAAGCATTAGCAAGAGATACAAACAGGCAATTCATTATGAATTTTCAGCAACTGAAACCGCAATACTGTGATGTATTTATATGGGTTGCCGTCTTTCGGGATGAAATTGTGTTATGGATAATGAGTTCAGATGAGGTTGAAAAAAATCCTTTTTATTCAAAAGGGCAACATAGAGGCAACAAAGGAAACGAAGGGCAGTTGCATATAAAACATGACAAAATCCACTTATTCTCAAAGTATGAGCTTAAGGATGATGATTTGGAGGGGGCAATACGGAAAGCAGCAAAAGGATAATAATCGGCCAAGGTATGCATAAAACCTGCCACCGCCAGTTGAACTTCACTCAAATAATCCGGCCTAGGTTCCAACAAGGCCAAGGCTGTTGGGTTGAGTCCCAATACACCAATCACATGGAATGGCCTTATTCGTAATTTTTACGTTCATGTAACAATCAGATTTAATTGCATAGGTTGGATGACTTTAGTCACCCAACCTTTTCTTTGTTCTATTGCTTCTTTATCTGTCGAATCTGACGAAATCCCGCTGGCAACGGCTTTTCGCGGAAAAAGAGAATAACAGCTCAACCCACACCACGCCCGACAAACGTAAAAAAGCCCGCAGACGCGGGCTCGGGGAGAGGGATTTTTTGGGGGGTTAACCTGAGTTAGGGTGCTTTTGGCATATCATTTATCTCTCTTAGAAAAATTAAATTATTTGGAACACCGATTCTATTTAATATAGCTTGATGATGTTCCTTTTCTGACTCACTATAAAAACTAACATACCATTCAGTGGCTTTAACATTTATAGAGGAAACTAATTGCTTAAAGTAATCAATATCAACATCTGAAATCGAATGTCCCAGAACGTATATGCGTTTTACTTTTGATACTCTCTCAAAAAAATCTTTATTATCCTCAATAATTCTCTTGGTCGGTTTATAGGTTTTCAGAAAATAATCGTCAATTAAGGCATTTGCTTCATAAATACGAGTATCGACATCGACAAAATTTTCTTCCATAACTTCAAAATCAATCTTTGCATTTAGTGGTCTTCTTTTTTCAGGATTCCACGAATGCCCCAGAATTATCTTATCACTTTCAATATCTATGCATCCATGAATATGGTTAACATTCTCAGGCTTAATACAATAAAATTTTTCTAATGTGCTTGTATAGTTAAAATTCAGAAAAAGCCCGTTTAAAGATAGGTAATCAAGTTGACACTTTGAAAAGTTCCCCAAGTCTAATTGGAGTTGCTTCAACCAGTTTGAAAAACTTAATAACATTCTATCTGTTAGCATACAAACTATGTTATTTATTTCGTATTGATAGTTGTGATGATCGGCATCACTCCAATCCTCTGCACTGTAAGAAACAAGAAGACTGGAAAAATCATCCAAGATTGAATCATAATCAAGGTTTGCAAGCGCACATTCCAAGTCGCTCCAATAATCATCAACATTATAATAATTTTCAATTATCTCATATAATTGGCAATCATTTGCTCTTGTAAAATTCTTAAAATCAGAATATCTTGAATTAATACCATGATATATATCAAAACCATTTCCAATAACATACAAAATAGAATTATTCATGATTACCTATAGTAGTAGGGTGGATAAACGCAGTGCATCCACCCAAAACA
>NZ_ATVC01000087.1 GCF_000420525.1 Aquaspirillum serpens DSM 68 | reverse complement strand
TATTACTGAAAAATGACTTTGCTGGCATGGAAGCCCTATTCCATAGCCTATTTTCCAGCATTCCCTACGATTGGCAACGCAACAACGCCATTGCCCAATACGAAGGCTACTACGCCAGCGTGTTCTACAGTTATTTCGCGGCCCTCGGCTTAGACATCCGGTTGGAAGACATCACCAACAAAGGCCGTATTGATATGGCAGTGCTGTTTAATCAGCAAGTGTATTTATTTGAATTCAAAGTCGTTGAAGCCACCCCACAAGGCAAAGCCTTACAACAACTACAAGACCGAGGCTATGCCGAGAAATACCGCAGCCGAGGTGAACCGATTCACTTAATCGGGATTGAGTTTAGCCGTGAACAGCGGAATGTGGTGGCTTGTGATTATTTATTAGGTTGATCGATGAACGTCTATTTAGTGTTGAAACATGCCCATCTCAGTTTTGTTGCATTGAGTATTGGCTTAATGTGGTATCGCATGGGATTGCGTTGGTTGCAACCCGTCAAACTCAACCAGATGCGCTGGTTGCGTTGGTTGCCTCATCTTATCGATACCCTGTTGTTATCCTCGGCTCTCGGGTTGTGTTGGTTATTGCAACAATGGCCAGGGCAAAGTGCGTGGCTGACAGCGAAAGTAATTGCCTTGCTGGTTTATATTGTGTTGTCGAGTTTGGCTTATAAGCGACTTCAGACAAAGTCGAGTCAACTGGTTTGTTTTGTTCTGGGTCAAGCTGTTGTGCTCTATCTGATAGGTGTTGCTATCCACAAAACGCCATCAGCGTGGTTTTAAGCCCACAAAAATAACAACCCCCACCTATTGCTAGGCGGGGGTGTTTTCTGTCCATCCCACTTAATTCACCGGTTCAAACCGGCGTTGGGATTAGTGGAATTGCTCTTCTTCGGTCGAACCGGTCAGCGCGGTCACGCTGGATTGGCCGCCTTGGATGACAGTGGTCACATCGTCGAAGTAACCAGTGCCGACTTCCTGTTGGTGCGACACGAAGGTGTAGCCACGATCGCGTGCAGCGAATTCTGGCTCTTGCACCTTCTCGACGTAGGCGGACATACCACGTTGTGCGTAGTCTTGTGCCAAGTCGAACATGTTGTACCACATGGAGTGAATACCAGCCAAAGTGATGAACTGATATTTGTAGCCCATTGCGCCCAGTTCGCGCTGGAATTTGGCGATGGTGGCATCGTCCAAGTTTTTCTTCCAGTTGAAGGAAGGCGAGCAGTTGTAAGCCAACAGTTTGCCTGGGAATTTAGCGTGGATTGCTTCTGCAAATTGACGCGCAAATTCCAGATCTGGGGTACCTGTTTCACACCAGATGAGGTCGGCGTAAGGTGCATAAGCCAAACCACGGGAAATGGCTTGTTCCAGACCTTTTTTGGTTTTGTAGAAGCCTTCGGCGGTGCGCTCACCGGTCACGAATGGTTTGTCGTTTTCATCGTAGTCAGAGGTCAGCAAGTCAGCTGCTTCAGCATCGGTACGAGCCAAGATCAGGGTTGGAACACCCAACACGTCGGAAGCCAGACGAGCAGCGATCAGTTTTTGCACGGCTTCTTGTGTTGGCACCAACACTTTACCGCCCATGTGACCACATTTTTTCACCGAAGCCAATTGGTCTTCGAAGTGAACGCCAGCAGCACCGGCTTTGATCATGGACTTCATCAATTCGTAGGCATTCAACACGCCACCGAAACCGGCTTCAGCATCAGCAACGATAGGTGCGAAGTAGTCGATGTAACCTTCTTGACCTGCATCAACGCCTTTGGAGTGTTGAATTTCGTCTGCACGTTTGAAGGTGTTGTTGATACGCTCAACCACTGCAGGCACCGAGTTCACTGGGTACAGCGATTGGTCTGGGTACATCGACATGTAGCTGTTGTTATCAGCAGCAACTTGCCAGCCGGACAGGTAAATGGCTTTGATGCCAGCTTTCACTTGTTGCATGGCTTGACCACCGGTCAATGCGCCCAAGCAGTTGATGAAAGGTTCGTTGTGTACCAGGTTCCACAGTTTTTCAGCTCCGCGACGAGCCAAAGTGTATTCCACTGGGAAGGAGCCGCGCAGGCGCTCCACGTCAGCAGCAGTGTAGCCACGCTTAATACCGGCCCAGCGTGGGTTCTCGGCCCAATCTTTTTCAATAGCGGCGATACGTTGTTCGCGAGTTGTCATGTGTAAAACCTCAGGTGTAGAAAAAATAATGTTGCTAAAGCGAGCCTAAGCCCTAACGTGTGCCTCTTGCACTAAACAAGAACGCAACACAGGGTTGGATTACCCCTGTGTAAGCCAGACTCTGATAGTGAGTCTGGCCTTTACCTCAGCGCAGCAGACGAGGTGATTCGTTGCTGTGCACACCGGTTTAACGGTGTTGTGGGGAAGATTAGAGCATAAAAAAAAACGTCTGTGTGCACCGCACAACAAAAAAATGCTGAGTTTTTTTTGGGGTGTTCAATAGTGAAAAATGCAAAATAAAAACTGTCATTTTGCACACCTGCTAGCTTGTTTTTCCGAACTTCTACGGTTAAAAACGAAAAACCAGCCCATCTCCCACAATTTATCCAGCCAGATTTTTTTAAACCTTATGTCATAGGCTCTTGAAAACCCCTACTGTTGCCACGACTATCATCGCCGCCACATCGATATCATCGAACCCTCTTACTCATTAAGGTGTGTTATGACTCAAGCAGAACAACCCGATCCAATTCCTGTTGCTAATGATGAAGTGTCCGCTGCGACTGGTGAGACTTTGAGTTTTAATCAGCCAAACGATGATCAAGCGCAACAGATTGCCGAACTAGAAGCCAAAATTGCCGAGCTAAACGATCAGTTTTTGCGGGCGCGGGCCGAGATGGAAAACGTGCGCCGCCGCGCTGCTGAAGATGTGCAAGCGGCCAATAAATATGCGATTAGCCGTTTCGCCAGTGAACTATTGGTGGTGCATGACAGCTTAGAGATGGCTTTATCCGACACGTCCGGTCAGTTTGACACCCTGAAGGTCGGGGTCGATATGACCTTGAAACAGCTCAACAGTGCATTCGAAAAGGTGAATTTAGTCGCCATTCATCCATTGGGTGAAAAACTGAATCCTCACCAACATCAAGCGATCAGCATGATTGAACATGAAGCAGAACCGAATACGGTGGTGCATGTGATGCAAAAAGGGTATCGCTTGGTTGATCGTGTTTTGCGTCCCGCTATGGTGGTGGTGTCCAAAGGGCGTGCTTAAGCCTGTATTAAGTTTCTCTTGAAACGGCAACACTCATCCCTATTTAGCAGAACAAGCATTAACACTCACATATCGGCAGCGATTTGTTTCGATCGGTGCCGTAAAAACAAAGTAAGGACAAAAAAATTATGGCAAAAATTATCGGTATTGACCTCGGTACAACGAACTCTTGTGTGGCAGTGATTGAAAACAGTCAGCCAAAAGTGATTGAGAACGCCGAAGGCGCACGTACAACCCCTTCCATTATCGCTTATATGGAAGATGGCGAGATTTTGGTGGGTGCACCGGCAAAACGCCAAGCCGTGACCAACCCAAAAAATACTTTGTATGCGGTGAAGCGTCTGATTGGTCGTAAGTTTGAAGAAAAAGAAGTCCAAAAAGACATCGATCTGATGCCTTTCAGCATTGTGAAAGCTGACAACGGTGATGCTTGGGTCTCGGTGCGCGATAAGAAAATGGCTCCGCCACAAATCAGCGCCGAAGTGCTGCGTAAGATGAAGAAAACCGCAGAAGACTATCTGGGCGAAGAAGTGACCGAAGCCGTGATCACGGTGCCGGCGTACTTTAATGATAGCCAACGTCAAGCTACCAAAGATGCCGGCCGTATCGCTGGTTTGGAAGTGAAGCGGATTATCAACGAACCCACTGCCGCTGCTTTGGCCTTTGGCATGGATAAATCCGAAAAAGGCGACCGCAAAATTGCCGTGTATGACTTGGGCGGTGGTACTTTTGACGTGTCGATTATCGAAATTGCTGATGTCGATGGCGAAAAACAATTTGAAGTGTTGGCAACCAATGGTGACACCTTCTTGGGTGGTGAAGATTTCGACCAACGCTTGATGGATTACATCGTTGATGAATTCAAAAAAGAAGCAGGTGTGGATCTGAAAAACGATGTGATGGCCTTGCAACGTTTGAAAGAAGCCGCAGAAAAAGCCAAGATTGAGTTGTCTTCGGCCCAACAAACCGAAATCAACTTGCCCTATATCACGATGGATGCAACTGGCCCTAAACACTTGGCGATGAAGATTACCCGCGCCAAATTCGAAACGCTGGTGGAAGACCTGATCACCCGTTCGATGGAGCCATGTAAAATCGCCATTAAAGATGCCGGTTTGTCGGTATCGGATATTGACGATGTGATTTTGGTTGGCGGTCAAAGCCGGATGCCAAAAGTCCAAGAAGCGGTTGAAGCTTTCTTTGGCAAAGCCCCACGTAAAGACGTCAACCCTGATGAAGCGGTTGCCGTGGGTGCAGCGATTCAAGGTTCGGTGTTGTCTGGTGATCGTACCGACGTGCTGTTGTTGGACGTAACCCCACTGTCGTTAGGGATTGAAACCTTGGGCGGTGTGATGACCAAGTTGATTCAAAAGAACACCACCATCCCCACTAAAGCATCGCAAGTATTCTCGACTGCCGATGACAACCAAAACGCAGTGACTATCCATGTGTTGCAAGGTGAGCGTGAGCGTGCAGCCGCCAACAAATCATTGGGTCAGTTTAATCTGTCGGACATTCCACCTGCACCACGTGGCATGCCACAAATTGAAGTGACGTTTGATATTGATGCGAACGGTATTTTGCACGTCTCGGCCAAAGATAAAGCGACCGGCAAAGAAAACAAAATCACCATTCAAGCCAGCTCTGGTTTGTCGGAAGACGAAATCCAACGCATGGTGAAAGATGCCGAGCTGAATGCGGAAGAAGATAAAAAACTGGCCGAATTGGTTCAAGCCAAGAACCAAGCAGAAGGCTTAATCCACTCGGTGAAAAAATCTTTGACTGATTACGGCGATAAGATTGGTTCCGATGAAAAAGCCAAAATCGAAAGCGCAATCAAAGAAGCTGAAGAAGCCGTTAAGAGCGATGATAAGGCACAAATTGACGCGAAATCTGAGGCGTTGATGACTGCGAGCCAAAAACTGGGCGAAATCATGTATGCTCAGGCGCAAGCTGAAGCCGGTGCGGCTCAGCCCGAAGGTGGCGCGAAGGCTGATAAAAAAGAAGATGGCAATGTTGTTGATGCCGAATTTGAAGAAGTGAAAAAAGACAAGTAAGACGCGTCATCGGGAGGGAACGGTTTGTCGGATGACGGGCCGTTCCTTCCTTTTTCTTGAACTCTTTCGCGTCCCACACCCCCTATGAGCAAACGAGACTTTTACGACATCCTTGGTATCAACCGTGATGCCGCTGATGATGAAATTAAAAAAGCCTATCGCAAACTGGCGATGAAATACCATCCGGACCGCAATCCGGACAGTAAAGAAGCAGAAGAGAAATTTAAAGAAGTCAAAGAGGCTTATGAAATTCTCTCTGACAGTCAAAAGCGTGCCGCTTATGATCAGTATGGCCATGCTGGGGTTGACCCACAAGCTGGTGGCTTTGGTGGCGGTGGCGGCGCAGGGTTTGGTGGCTTTGGTGATGCCTTTGCTGATATCTTTGGTGATATCTTTGGCGGAGGCGGGCGCAGCGGCGGTGGACGCAGTAATGTCTATCGTGGTGCAGACCTGCGTTACAACATGGAAATTTCGCTGGAAGAAGCAGCCAAAGGCTGTGAAAAACAGATTCGGATTCCGGCTGTCGAAACATGCGACACCTGCAACGGCAGTGGGGCTAAACCGGGGACACAGGCACAAACCTGTTCCACCTGCGGTGGTCACGGCCAAGTGCGGATGCAGCAGGGCTTTTTCTCGATCCAGCAAACTTGCCCAACGTGTCATGGTACTGGCAAGGTGATTCCTGAGCCTTGCTCAGCGTGTCATGGTTCTGGCCGAGTGAAAAAACACAAAACCTTGAACGTCAAAATTCCGGCAGGGATTGATGAAGGTGATCGTATTCGCTTAGCGGGTGAAGGTGAACCGGGGGTCAATGGTGGGCCTCACGGCGATCTTTACGTGGTGGCGCACATCAAGCCACATGCGGTTTTCCAGCGTGAAGGACAAGATTTGCATTGTGAGATGCCAATCAGCTTTTCCACAGCAGCGTTGGGTGGCGAAATTGAAATCCCAACCCTCGATGGTGCTGCCAAGCTCAAAATCCCGCCAGAAACACAATCGGCACAGGTGTTCCGCTTACGCGGCAAAGGGATTAAAGCGGTTCGTGGCACAACCTATGGTGATTTAATGTGCCATGTGGTAGTAGAAACCCCCGTTAAATTAACCGAGCGGCAAAAAGAGCTATTGCGTGAATTTGAAGCGATTAGCCAAGGCGATAGTGCGAAACACAATCCGCGTGCCAAGTCATTTATGGATAAATTGCGTGAATTCTTTGAGTAATTAAACGCAATATTCAGGCAACAAAAAACCCCGTGATAAGCGGGGTTTTTTGTGACTAGCTAATGAAATTATTCATCCATCTGGCTTTGCAGATAGTTTTGTAAGCCGATCTTATCGATCAGTTCTAACTGTGTTTCCAGCCAATCGAGATGTTCTTCTTCGCTTTCGAGAATGTCTTCTAATAAGTCACGCGTGACATAGTCTTTGACATGCTCGCAGTGGGCGATGGCTTCGCGCAGTAATGGAATAGCTTCATTCTCGAGTTTGAGATCACAGGCCAGCATTTCTGCAGTATTCTCACCGATATACAACTTGCCCAAGTCTTGCAAGTTAGGCAGGCCTTCGAGAAACAAAATACGTTCGATAATTTTATCGGCATGTTTCATTTCATCGATGGATTCATGATATTCATGCTCGTTTAGTTTTTTTAAGCCCCAGTTTTTATACATACGGGCATGTAAGAAATACTGATTGATGGCTGTCAGTTCGTTTTTCAGAATCTGATTTAAGAACTTAAGTACTTTTTTATCGCCTTGCATCACACGACCTCCTAACAGGGATTCACCTGTTAAGGTTATTCGTTATTGCAGGCAAAAGCTAGGCTCACGCTAAAATTTTCCGTTTATGCCGGCATGAAAGGCAAGTTGAGAAATAACCACTAAAACGAGAATTAGGCGGCGACAGGCAAGGCTTTGGCGGTGTTGTGTTGGTTGGCCAGTGTGTCTTGCAAAATTTCATGAGCGCAGCGTGCACAGGCACCGCATTCTGAAGCAACCCCAAGGCACCGGTTGAGATCGCGCAGGCGTGTGGCGTGGCCTTCGGTAACGGCAGCACGGATTTGATGATCTGTAACACCATGACACAAACAAACATACATGATGCGGCCCTCAAAAATTAGAGATGAGAAACAATATCAACTGCATTGTGGTTTATTTGAGAATCGATGTCAATTACTTTGATGGCACATTGTGTGTGCTGGCTGCCGGTGTGCGATGGCGTTCAGCGTTTGACATCCTCCCCGCCCTAAAGAGCGGGGATTCCTACGGCGCTTTGGTCTAGACACAGGCCAAAGTCGCTTCGGTGGGTTCCTGCTGCTGGCGGTCTTGCTGCACCACTCACTTCACAGGCGAACTGGGTATGTCCTACCCTTTTTGTGACTTATGCGGCAGCTAAAATCGCTTGGCCGCGTTTTAGAACATTGATCGCACCGACGACATCGGCGTGGTTTTCATAGCCGCATTGCACACATTGAAACTGCGCTTGTGTTTGGCGGTTTTCAGCCGAGATATGGCCACAACTTGGGCAAGTACGGCTCGTGTTTTGTGGTGGTACAGCAATGAGATGACCACCGTTCCACGCTAGTTTGTA
>NZ_ATVC01000086.1 GCF_000420525.1 Aquaspirillum serpens DSM 68 | reverse complement strand
TGCTGTTCAGGTCGAGGAAGGGGCTGCCAGCCAACGATGTGTACCGGTCCGAAGGGCTCGTCATGTCGCCCCATGGAGATCATTAGCGCTGGGGTTATGCGGTAGATGACGCCAGAGGCAACACTGTCATGCCAGCTGGCAAAACATCCAAATCCCAAGAACCACCCAAATCGGCATGACCGACCTTATGCGTTGCCGCAGCGACATGAAGCCCTGTCATTAAACTCAGCGTATCAACAAAGCGACGGCCTACGGCTCCGGCGGCGACTTCACAGCCATACAACAGAATCTCGCCCTCCTCCGCCATCGCATTCGACAAAGAGAGCACCGCATCACGCGAACGAGAAAGCGCGGCAAGGTCGATGACTTCGTTCCCCAAGTGCAACTCACCAGGTGCGCCATGACAAATCACATGCAAAGCCGACAAACCGACACGGTCTGAACACAACGCGGCCATCTGTTGCAAAGCAGGAAGCTGAGGATGCAAAAGATGGTATTCGATGTGGTCAGGCAAACCGGCAACGAGGGTGTTGATATCAGGCAGGCTGCTATCGATAAAGGCCAACGAAGTCGGATGAGAGGCAAGCATGATGATCTCCAGAAATTCACAAATAAGCGCAAAACACTGAGCCGAGATTCATTTAAATTGAATCGAAAGACATTGGCTTTTGCATACTGTGTATTTTTACTGAAAATCCAGAAAAAAGTCTCTCCTCACAACCAAAACGGGGGAAGTGAGAGTTAGCATGAATCAATACAATCTAGTATTGACATTTGATATAAAAATAAAAAAGCAAATCAATTTGATATTGATCAAAAATCTCCCCTCATTTATTTAACAAAAACAACAATATATTGAACAAGACAAGGCTAAGATCATGTTTTGATATATCAGTCTTCTGTGAAATATAGGGAAAAAGCCATTATGTCATTTGAGTTAACTCTCAAAAGACCAAAAATGATACAGATTTCGTGAGAGTTAACTAAGCAAAATGGGTTATATTTGAAGTCAATGGCATAAATCGACTTTAAATAGGGGCTAAAAAAAGAAAAATATTTTTCTTGACAAGGTTTTTTGTTTGTGATTTTGCGTGTTTTTTGATGTTAAAAGAGAAATGTAATCCTAAAAGATCGACAAAATCATATATAAATGACTTTTAGCTATAGATGAATACGCCCTCTATCTCCAGCAAAACCACATAAAAACAAAGAGCGAACCCATCGGCTCGCCCTAATCTAACGCTTGTATAAGCATCGTCATACTGTGTGTTAGCTGTGCCTTAATCTACTCAACGTGCGACAAAGCCCCAGAAACCAAACGGGCGGTGATGTCTACGATGGGAATGACTCGCTCATAGGCCATGCGTGTTGGGCCGATGACGCCTAAGGTCCCGACCACTTGACTGTTAATGCGATAAGGGGCGGTGATGACTGAGCATTCACCCAGCGGCATCACCCCCGATTCATCACCAATAAACAACCGGACGCCCTGTGCTTGCCGACTGTTTTCTAATAAATGCAGCAGTTCTGTTTTACGTTCGAAAATATCGAATAAGCCACGCAAGTTTGACAGGTTGGATGACAAATCATCGACACCCAATAGACGTTTTTCCCCTGCAATGACCACCGCTTGGCTGTCATCTTGTAAGGCTTGCTGCCCTGCGCGAATGGCAGCGTTCATCAAATTGGCAATATCAGCCTGTAAACTGCCCAACTCAGCTTGTAAATCGGCCACCACACGATCTAATGCTTGCCCTGCATAGTGATGATTAAGGTAGTTAGCAGCTTCGATTAACTCACTTGAGGTGTAGTCTTTTGCAGTGAGCAAAAGATGATTTTGCACATCGCCATCAAGGGTGACCAAAATCAGCAAAATTCGTTTTTCCGAAAGGCGCAAAAACTCGACTTGCCGAAAAGCCATATCTGGTCGTTTTGGCATCATCACCACACCAGCAAAACAGGTTAAATCTGATAACAACTGTGACGCAGCAGCGGCCAAGCGTTGGGGGCTATCAGGATGCAGGCCATTGTGCATTTGTTGTAAGGCAGCCTCTTCGGGGGGCGTGATGGTGATGAGTTGATCGACGAAAACGCGATAACCCCTTGCCGTCGGCACTCTGCCCGCTGAGGTATGTGGGCTGGCCAACAATCCCATTTCTTCGAGATCGGACATAATGTTGCGAATCGAAGCGGCAGATAAATCCAGATTCGAGACACGCGATAGCGTGCGTGATCCCACCGGCTGGCCGTCGGCGATATAGCGCTCTATCAGGGTTTTGAGTAAGAGCTGGGCGCGTTCATTTAACATGGCAACACAATTCAATCAGCAAGCAAGACAAAAGAAAACACAGTCGAAGAAACTTCTTGGACAAAATCATGCCATTTTAAGCAACGACAAGACCTGTCGCGGACTTATGAGATAATCTTCGCTCTCACGTCATTTGTTTGGCGTGATCCGCGGTTCATTTTTTTCCGGAGGCATTATGGCTATCGATCAGGGCGATAAAAGCAAAGCATTGTCTGCTGCATTAGCACAAATTGAAAAACAATTCGGCAAGGGCTCGATCATGAAGATGAGCGATAACCAAGTTGCCGAAAACTTGCAAGTGATTTCAACGGGTTCGTTGGGGCTGGATTTGGCGTTGGGGGTTGGTGGGTTGCCGCGTGGCCGAGTCGTTGAAATTTATGGCCCCGAATCGTCAGGGAAAACGACCCTATGTTTACAGGTGGTGGCAGAAGCACAAAAGCTGGGCGGTACTTGCGCCTATATTGATGCTGAAAATGCGCTCGACCCTGTCTATGCACAAAAATTAGGGGTGCATGTCGATGACCTATTGATTTCACAACCTGATACGGGTGAACAAGCATTAGAAATTTGCGACATGCTGGTGCGCTCTGGTGGCATTGATGTCATCGTGGTGGACTCGGTCGCCGCATTGGTACCGAAAGCCGAAATTGAAGGTGAAATGGGGGATAGTCACGTCGGCTTGCAAGCTCGGTTGATGAGCCAAGCCTTGCGTAAACTTACCGGTAATATCAAGCGCACCAATACTTTGGTTATCTTCATCAACCAAATTCGGATGAAAATTGGTGTGATGTTCGGTAGCCCAGAAACCACCACCGGCGGTAACGCGCTGAAATTCTATGCCTCGGTGCGGATGGATATTCGCCGAATTGGTGGCATCAAGAAGGGTGAGGACATTATTGGCAATGAAACCCGAGTGAAAGTGGTGAAAAACAAAGTCAGCCCACCGTTCCGCCAAGCCGAGTTTGACATTCTGTATGGCGAAGGCATTTCCCGTGAGGGCGAAGTGGTAGAACTCGGCGTACAAAATGGCATCGTTGACAAGTCCGGCGCATGGTATGCCTACAACGGTCAAAAAATCGGGCAAGGGAAAGACAATGCGCGGGAATGGCTGCGCAACAACCCCGCGATTGCACAAGAGATTGAAAACAAAATCCGTGAAAAAGTTGGGGTGAATCCGGCGGTTTTTGCAGCAATGGCCGAAAGCGAAGACGACGATCAAGGCATTCCACCGTTAGATTAAACAATGAGCGCATTACGCGATAAATTGCTCAATTTACTGGCGCGGCGTGAATACAGTCGCGCCGAACTGTGGCAACGTCTGGTGCGTGAGACCACTGGCGAAGTTGAGCAACAACAATTGGCGGCATTATTGGATGACTATCAGGCGCGTGGTTGGTTGTCCGACCGTCGTTTTGCCCAAGCGTGGGTGAACAGTCATCTACGCCGTCATGGCAGTTTGCGGTTACGGCAAGACTTGGCACAACGCGGTGTATCTCGTGAAGATATTGCGGAAGCTTTGGCGGAACTGCCAGACGAACTCAGTCGTGCACGCGAGGTATGGCAACGTAAGTTCGGCCAGCTGCCGCAAGATCAAAAAGAATACGCCAAACAAATGCGCTTTCTTGCTAGCCGTGGTTTTGCCTTTGATATTGCGCAACAGGTATTAAAACCACCCCGCGAATAGCTTTTTCTGTCGGCTAGGACAGGTTGACACTGCCCTAGCCGATTTTTCCTTTCTTCTCTCGCTTGCCCAGCGAGACTAGGCGGACGCACAATAGCGTTTTTCGTATGCGTAACAGGATGTCGCTATGCCCGCTTATCGTTCCCGTACTTCTACCCATGGCCGCAATATGGCAGGGGCCCGCGCTTTGTGGCGCGCCACTGGCATGAATGACAGCGACTTTGGTAAACCAATTATCGCTATTGCCAATAGCTTCACTCAATTTGTCCCGGGTCATGTGCATCTGCACAACCTCGGCCAATTAGTCGCCAAAGAAATTGAAAAAGCCGGTGGTATTGCCAAAGAATTTAACACCATTGCGATTGATGACGGGATTGCGATGGGGCACAGCGGTATGCTGTATTCCTTACCAAGCCGCGATTTGATTGCAGACAGTGTGGAATATATGGTGAATGCCCACTGTGCGGATGCGCTGGTGTGTATCTCCAACTGTGACAAAATTACCCCCGGCATGTTGATGGCAGCGTTGCGTCTCAATATTCCTGTGATCTTTGTTTCTGGTGGCCCAATGGAGGCCGGCAAAGTGCAATGGGGTAATGAGATTCGCAAACTCGACTTGGTTGATGCCATGGTCGAAGCTGCTAACGATAAAGTCAGTGATGAAGAAGTGGCGGCGGTGGAGCGTTCTGCCTGCCCAACTTGTGGCTCCTGTTCCGGTATGTTCACTGCCAATTCGATGAACTGTTTAACCGAGGCGCTGGGCTTATCGTTGCCCGGTAACGGTTCTTTAGTGGCAACTCATGCCGATCGTAAAGAATTATTCTTGCAAGCTGGCCGTACCATTGTTGAGCTGGCAAAACGCTATTATGAGCAAGACGATAGCTCGGCATTGCCACGCAATATTGCCACTTTCGAAGCATTCGAAAATGCCATGAGTTTGGATGTGGCGATGGGTGGCTCAACCAATACCGTGTTGCATTTATTGGCCGCGGCGCGTGAAGCCGGTGTCAATTTCACCATGCAAGACATCGACCGTATTTCACGCCGTGTGCCTTGCTTATCAAAAGTCGCCCCCGCGACACAGAAATATCACATGGAAGACGTGCACCGTGCCGGTGGTGTGATTGGCATTTTGGGTGAGCTGGATCGTGCCGGTTTAATTCACCGTCAAGTGCCGACTGTCCATGCGCCAACCATGGGCGATAGCCTCGATCGTTGGGATATTCAACGTCCAAGCTGTGATGAAACGGCAAAAACCCTGTTCCGTGCTGCACCTGGTGGGGTTCGTACTACTATCGCCTTTAGCCAAAGCATGCGTTATCCAGAGTTGGACAGCGATCGTGCCGAAGGATGTATCCGCAGCAAAGAGCATGCTTATTCACAAGATGGTGGTTTGGCGGTGTTGTACGGCAATATTGCGGAACGCGGTTGTATTGTGAAAACCGCCGGTGTGGATGAATCAATTTTGACCTTTACCGGTCGCGTGCGCATTTTTGAAAGCCAAGATAATGCTGTAGAAGCGATTTTAGGCGATCAGGTGGTGGCGGGTGATGTGGTATTAATTCGCTACGAAGGCCCGAAAGGTGGACCCGGGATGCAAGAGATGCTCTACCCCACCAGTTACCTCAAATCAAAAGGTTTGGGTAAGGCGTGTGCTTTGTTAACCGATGGTCGTTTCTCCGGTGGGACATCTGGCCTGTCGATTGGTCATGTCAGCCCAGAAGCAGCCGAAGGGGGCGTGATTGGTTTGGCAGAAGAAGGCGATACCTTAGAAATCAATATTCCTGCACGGACGATTCACTTGGCTATCAGTGATGAAGAATTGGCGCGTCGTCGTGCGGCGATGGAAGCGCGTGGTGCACAAGCATGGAAACCGGTTGATCGTGATCGCGTGGTCAGTCCGGCATTGCGTGCGTATGCCGCCATGACGACCAGTGCTGATACAGGCGCAGTGCGCGATGTGTCACAGATTGAACGTCGTTGAGTCGCTTCATTGATTAGCTGCAACCGCAAAAGACCTCGGTTTTTTGCGGTTTTTTTGTGTATGGAGACATGATATGAAAAAAAGCAGTTTATTGGCCGCAGCGATAGTTGGCGTGCTTGCCGTACCTGCATGGGCGCAATGCAACGCTGGCAGTAAAACGGTGTTTTCCTGTACCACGACTAAAGGGAAGGTGATTGAGTTGTGTGATGCTGGGAAAACCATGGTGTATTCCTTCGGTAAGCCAACTCAAACCCCAGAAATTGTCGTGCAAGTCCCACGCTCAGCAGCATCAACCTATCAATGGCAGGGTATCGGCCGTTATATGTCGTATGCGGTGGATATTCCGAATGGGGATACGGTGTATAGCGTGTTTTGGGGAGTGGATCGCTTGGACGACCAACATCCGATTGAAGCGGGTGTGAATGTTACGGTCAAACAAAAGCAAGTGGCCTCTGTTCGCTGCGATAACAACAAGAAAATTGTGCAAGAGATCGAGGGTATTAACCTGAAACCAACCGAATGAGGAAACTCAACCAACCCATCACAGAATAAGTCACTGGGGCGCACCACAGTACGCCCCAGCTCAACAACACGTTACAACACCCTAGCTATTTACACCCAGCCATCAAACTGCATCACCGTACCAATGGCGGTAATGGCTTCACTGCTGGCGGCAATGTCAACGGCGAGCCAGTCGCGGGTGATGAGTTGCTGTTCCAGCTTATTGACCAGCGGGGTCAGTTCGGCGGTGGTGGCTTGGCGACCGTAGGCGTTTTGGTACAACGTTTGGACATAGGTGGCGTTGTCCATTTTCGCCAAAGCAGTATTGCGAGCATTAAACCAGTCGAACACTTCTTGCGGTTGCAACAAGCCGGCGTAATAGTCGGCCACTGCTTTGGTGCCGAGTTTCCATTCGGCAGCGGTGGCATCACGGTTGAGATAGACCTGCACCATCCGCGCTAAGATGCCTTCTACCCGATCTCTGGCCAGAATCACCACCTCTTGACTGTCGAAGGCGAGGGTTTCGGCGTTGTTGAGGTCAAACATAGCGCCATCGCTGTAACGGGTGATCTCGAGGGCATTGCCGTTGCGTTCGAGGGCGTAGTCGCTGCGTTTGCCGAGTAGCTGCAAGACGTCATGCCCCTTGCTGCCATCGACATACAACGCCAAGCCCATCGGCAAATAGCCCATCTCATTACCTTCGCCGCCGGTGAATTGGCGATTGGCAGTAACGTTGAGCACGTTCGGATCATATTCAGCGGTAAACACTTCGCCATAGCGAATGGTGAGGTTGTCGCCGCTGTCGAATTTGACCAGTTCGACGTCCAACAGACGATCGACTTCACCGGTGGTGTTGTGTGTCAATACCACGGCATGACCATCAACGCTGATGGTGTAGTCAGTACGCGCACCGCTTTGGATAGCGGTATCGTTGCCAAAGCCGCCATTGAGTCGGTCATTGCCAGTACCACCGGTGAGGGTATCGTTACCCGCACCACCATAGACGGTATCCTCGCCAGCTTCACCAAAGGTTTGGTCATCACCACCGAGGGAACCGACAATATCTTGTCCACCGCCGCCATAGATGCTGTCGTTGTCGGCACCTAATACAATAAATTGGTTGAGATTGTCCCCCACCGCCACGTTTTGCCCACTGCCGCCGATAGCGCGAACTTCACCGACGATGGCGATAAAGTCGATATTCTCGACTTGAATCACTGTGCCTTTTGGCAACTGACTCACATCAATCACCACCGCCTGTTTGCCATCGCTGGCACGGCTTGAGCCACTCACAATCAGCGGCTGACTCGGGGCAGTGGTGGTGTTGGCTGCGACAGTCGGCACCACGGTTTGCACAATCAGTTTTTCATTGGCTGGTAAGGCATTGAGGAAGGTAAAGCCATTGCCTTTCATCTCTTCCTGAATGCTCGAACCGGTTGGGGTTTTTTGTTCAATGCGGCGGATTAATTCAGCCATCGCATCGTCTTTGCTCAATATCGTGCCTTTACCATCGACACT
>NZ_ATVC01000085.1 GCF_000420525.1 Aquaspirillum serpens DSM 68 | reverse complement strand
CCGGTTTTGCCGCCGGTGTTTCGACTGCCGGCGCTGCTTCGCCGCTTTCTTTTGCCGCTTTTCTCGCTGCGGCACGTTCCATTGCTGCCTGAATCGCCGCTTTTTTGGCCTCGTCATCCATTTTCGGCTTGGCTTCCGCCGGTGCATCGGTGTTTTGCGCTTTTTTCTCGGCGGCGCGTTTCATCGCCGCTTCAATCGCTGCGCGTTTACTGTCATCCAACGCTTGCGGTGCCGCTGTAGGCGGTGGCGTTGCGGTTTTCGCAGCTAAGCGCGCTGCTTTTTCTGCCTTATCACGCTCTAAACGGAATTGGCGGAATTCATGCCGTGTACGCGCCAAATCAGCGGCTTTTTTCTCGCGCTCTGCCGCCCAAATTTCACTCTTGGCAAAACGGTAATAATCGACCAACGGGATCTGGCTCGGACAAACATAGCTGCAAGCGCCACATTCAATACAGTCAAACAAGGCATTTTCCTGCGCTGCGCCAAGATTTTTCGCCTTAGCAAACCAATATAAATCCATCGGTTGCAGCTGTGCTGGACAGGCCTCAGCACACGCGCCGCAACGAATACAGGGCAACGCTGCTGGCCGAGGGGGAAAAAGCACCGGATCTTTCACAATCAAACAATTGCTGGCTTTGGTTAAGCCAGCTTGTAAATCCGGCAACTCAAAGCCCATCATTGGGCCGCCCATCACTACCGCTTGCTGGCCACTGCGAGTGGGTTCAGCTTGCTGTAACAACCACGCTAACGGCGTACCAATTAACGCCTCAACATTCCCTGCCTGTTTCACTGCGCCGGTTAAAGTCACAATACGCGATATCACCGGCTCACCCAGCACTACTGCGCGCCACATGGTGTAAACCGTCGCCACATTAAAACACTGCACGCCCAAATCGGTTGAGCGCATCCCATGTGGGACTTCTTTACCGGTGAGCAGGCGAATCAATTGTTTCGCGCCGCCACTTGGGTATTTCGTGGGGACAACCACCACCTCAATCGGCAAACCCGCGCAGGCTTGTTGCAAAGCACGAATCGCCTCTGGCTTATTGTCTTCTACCCCAATTAAGGTGTTTTCTGCCTGTAAGCGTTGCCGCAGAATATCGACACCCGCCACGATATCGGCAGCGCGTTCACGCATCAATAAATCATCACAGGTAATAAATGGCTCACATTCAGCGCCGTTAATCACCAAATGCTGTAATTTATCGCCTACTTTTAAGTGAGTTGGGAATACTGCGCCACCTAGACCCACCACCCCCATCATTTGTAAATGTTGTTTGAATTGGGCAGTGTCAGCGTGTTGCCAGTCGAGCGGTTGTTTTTCAATCCACTGGTGTTGTCCATCGGGCGTAATCACGATGGCTACATCGGGCAAGCCAGAAGGATGGGCGAAGGGCCGCATGGCAATATCAACCACGGTACCCGAAGTGGGGGCATGGATCGCAGCCGAGACATGACCATCGGCTTTGGCTAAGGTTTGACCGGCTAACACCCTTTCGCCAACATTCACGATAGGCTTAGCAGGGTTACCGATATGCTGACTTAGCGGCACTACCAAGGTTGGCGGCAGGGGCAGTTGGCGAATCGCGGTTTGATTAGACAGGTGTTTATACTCGGGCGGATGGATACCGCCATGAAAATCATACAATTTCATCAGGACGAGCTTTCTGTCGTGGCAGAGGGACGAACCAGCTTTAAGGCAAACACAGGGTAACGCCACTTCCAATTTTTCACGGTGGTACCGACCGGCACAATATGAATGCAATCAACAGGACACGGCGCCAAACAGAGTTCACAGCCGGTGCATTCACTGGCAATAATGGTGTGCATTTGTTTTGCTGAACCGACGATGGCATCCACCGGACAGGCTTGAATGCACAAGGTACAGCCAATACAGGTGTTTTCATCAATCACCGCTACCGACTTCGGTTTTGGCTGGGCAGCACCTTCATCAAAAGGCTTAAATTCCACCCCAAGCAATTCGGCAAGTTTGCGAATACCGTCTTCGCCACCAGGGGGACATTTATTGATGTCATCTTCACCGTGAGCGATAGCTTCGGCATAAGGGCGACACCCCGGATGGCCGCATTGACCACATTGGGTTTGTGGTAACACTGCATCGATTTTTTCGACCAGTGGATCGCCTTCGACCTTAAACCGCACCGAGGCAAAGCCCAAAATACCGCCGAGCAGCACCGCCAAAATCGCCATCACAGCAAGGGCAAGTAAGATGGCTGTCATTTGACCAAGCCTCCAAACCCCATAAAGGCCAAACTCATTAAACCGGCAGTGACAAAGGCAATCGCCGCCCCTCTAAATGGCGTCGGCACATCGGCCCCTTCCAATCGTTCCCGCATTGCAGCAAATAAAATCAAAATTAAAGAGAAACCCAAGGCACTGCCAGCACCAAATACCAACGCCTCAGCAAAGGTATGTTGTTCTTGCACATTCAGCAGCGGCACCCCCAATACAGCACAGTTGGTGGTAATCAACGGCAGATAGATGCCCAGCACTTGATATAACACAGGGCTGGTTTTATGAATCACCATCTCGGTAAATTGCACAATACCGGCAATCACCAAAATAAAAGACAGTGTGCGTAAATATTCCAGCTCAAAAGCCACCAATAATTGATTGATAAGATGGCTCGACCCAGCGGCCAAGGTCAACACAAAGGTGGTAGCAGCACCCATGCCGAGGGCCGCTTCGAGTTTCTTTGACACACCCATAAATGGGCACAGACCAAGAATTCTAACTAAGACGACATTGTTCACCAGAACAGTGCTGACGAGAATCAGCAGATAGTGACTGATATCCATGAGTAGGCGGGTCTATAGAAGTGAAGACATCATGATTAAGACATGAAAAATCCGCCACCGTGACGGACAGTGGCGGATTATCCGCTTGTGCAATGCAAGATTCAAGCGCAGGGCAAGACCAAGCGCCGGAGGGCTAATCAGTCAAGCTAGGCATAACTCAATTAAAATTATGCTCAATTAAGGCATAAGCAGAATGATTGTGGATGGATTCAAAGTTTTCTGATTCCACCACATATGCCACCACTTGCGGATGAGCGTGTACCGCCGCCGCCACATCACGCACCAAGTCTTCGACAAATTTAGGATTGTCGTAAGCACGTTCGGTGACATATTTTTCATCTGGCCGTTTTAACAAACCATACAACTCACACGAGGCTTGTTTTTCGGCAATATCAATCATCTCTTCAATCCACACATGGCCGGCAGTGCGGGCGGTGATGGTGATATGTGAGCGTTGATTGTGGGCACCATAGGCCGAGATTTTCTTAGAACATGGGCACAGGCTGGTAACAGGTACCAATACTTTCATCGAGAAACGATATTCGCCATCACGAATTTCACCAACAAAAGTCACTTCATAGTCGAGCAAACTTTGCACACCCGAGACTGGCGCCGTTTTGTTGACGAAATAAGGGAAGGTCATTTCAAGATAGCCCGACTCGGCCTCTAATCGTTCTACCATTTCACGGACGATGGTTTCAAACGATTCGACCGAGATTTCACGTTCGTGTTGATTCAAAATTTCCACGAAACGCGACATATGGGTGCCTTTGAAATGATGCGGCAAAAACACATACATATTGAACATACCGACAGTATGTTGTACCCCGCCACTGCGGTCGGCGACTTTCACTGGATGGCGTAGTGATTTAATCCCTACTTTATTGATCGCAAGATTGCGCGTATCAGGAGAGCTTTGGACGTCAGGAATGGCGGTCGAAGAAGGAGAAATAGAAGTCATTGAATTCGTCTGCTTATTGGCATCAAGAGTGGTAACAGTATAGCCGCAGGCAATACCCGAGTAAAGCACTCGGGTATCATAGCGACAGGCAAAATAGTCTATTGATATTGGCTATCAGGCAAGGTTTTTGTGTAGCGAAAGCGAATCGACTATGCCCAAACAAACGCGGTGATAAACATTGCCCCTACGGCAATCAGGAACATCGGCGCGCACACTTTAGCCAACTCTTTACCACCCAATGACACGATCAGGCCAAACTTAAACGCCGAGTTCGCCATAATCGCCAAGCACACCACCATCACCACTTGTTCAGGCACCAACTTACCCGCGTTGAACATATTGAGTGATGACAGGGCAATTGCATCCAAATCGCTGATACCGGACACCAACGCCACTAAATACAGCCCACTATTACCAAATAGATCAGACAACCACGCCGAGAAGAACATCACTGCGGCGTAAATTGCACCGAAAATCAGGGCAGTACGCATTTCTGTTGGGTTGCGTAGCTCCATACCGGTGCCAGCAGGCTCTTTGGCCGCCCGAAAGCGATACACCAACACATATAAAATGCCGCTGATAAAACCAGCCAACATCACTGGCGATAAGGTCATCACCAAAGACGGCGACAACACGGCGGCAATCCCGATTAAACGCAGGAACAGTACCAAATTCGCCAGCAAAATCACCGTGGCAGAAAACGCTAGGCTGGCTGGATTGGCTTTCACTTCACGGGCATAGGTCATACTGGTCGCAGTGCTGGAGACCAAGCCGCCTAAGAACCCCAACAGCGCCGCGCCGGCTTTTTCGCCAATAATCATCACAGCAACATAACCAGCCCAACCTACACCGGCAATTAACACCACCATTAACCAGATGTTATATGGATTAAGGGCTTGATAGGGGCCAAAGCCTCTATCCGGTAAAATCGGCAAAATAATCAGTGAAACGGCGGCAAATTGCAGCAAAGACAGCAAATCAGGCCGTGATAAGCGTTGGCTGACATGCACCAACTCTGGTTTCAGATACAACACCAAGGTCGCAATAATCGCCAACGCCACCGCCAAGTCGGTCAGTTCAAACCACACTAATAAACCGAGCGCATAAGTGACCAACAGCGCAATTTGTGTTGTCACGTGCCCACCACCCGCACCACCCAATCCGCGATTGACCACCATCGCCAATACAAAAAAACCTGCCGCCCCCAGCCAGTTCAAGCCCGACAACTGCCCCACCAAGCCCAACGCGGTGGCAAAAAAGCTGGTCAGCATAAAGGTTCGGATGCCGGCGGGGGTATTGCTCACCCGTTCCCGTTCAATCCCCAATAACAGGCCAATGCCTAAGCTGGTTAAGAACAACGGCAAACTTTGGAATTGTGTGCCTTCCAAAGCAAAGAATGAGTTAAGCATGTCTTGCATCGTCCCGCCTCCTCGAAAAATTATTTTTATCGCATCACAAAACCACAGCAAAAATTGCTTGATGCGTATTCATCACTGTACAACAAGCCTCTGTTTACTGCGCGGAGAAAGCAGCCAAAGGCGCACGGTAGAACATAGAAAAACCACCATCACGGTGGTGCAATCGCAACAAAGCTGACGATTCTAGTCATTACTGGTAGCAAAAAATTAAGTTTGTGATAAAGTAATATCGACTAAGTATTTACCGCAGATAAAAAGTAAAAATAATAAAAAAGCACAATCTGTCGATAACTGGGGTTGTTTATACTCACACAAAATAATGTAGGGTGGCGATAGCCCCGACTACCGCCATCTCTCACCAAGGAAGATACCGATCATGTCATTACGCGCGCGACTGATGGCTTTTGTTTTATTAATGCTAACCTGTTTATTTTATTAATGCTAACCTGTTTATCCATTCTGTTCTGTGCTGTGGCTTATTGGAAGATGAGCGATGCGGTGGAACAAGAAATTCACAATCAAATCAAAATGGCTGCAGAGGGCAAGGTCAGTTTTGTCAGTGAATGGGTAGACAGTCGGCAAAAAATTGTCGGCTCGATTTTGCCGCGCTTTGGCACAGGCGAACTCAAACCGATTTTAGATCAAGCCAAACAAGCCGGGGGCTTTGATGATGTCTATGTTGGTCAACCCGATAAAACCATGACGCAATTTAGCCAAGCCGTCCCTGTTCCCCCCGGTTACGACCCCACTGGGCGGCCATGGTATGTTGCGGCAAAAGAAACCAACGACCCTATCGCCACCGCCCCCTATATCGATGCTGCCACCCAACGCCCCATCATCACCTTCGCTCAATCACGTAAAGAGAATGGTCAGTTAGTGGCTGTGGCGGGGGGCGATGTCACCTTGGCACGGGTGGTAGAAGAAGTGACCGCCGCCAAATTACCCGGTGAGGGTTATGCCTTTTTAATGGCTGCCAGTGGCGAGGTGATTGCTCACCCTAACAAAGAAGCCACTTTGAAAAAAATCACCGAAGTAGTACCTGGCTTCAATATGAGTGTTATCAATCAGGCTGGTGTGATTCAAGAGCTGGACATCAATGGAGAGCAGGCCATGACTGCCTTTTACACCATTCCGAAAACGACATGGATACTCGGCGTGGTAGTACCCAAAGCGGCAGCCATGGCGCCGGTACAACAATTGGTGTTGGTGATGATTGGTCTTGCTGTGCTCGGCTTAGTATTGGCTGCCATTCTTGCTTATGCGGGTATTGCTAAAATGTTGTCAGGCTTAGGTGCGCTGCATCGTGCCATGCAACAAGTGGCGAGCGGGCATGGTGATTTAACTAAACAGTTACCAGTTCATCGAACCGATGAAGTGGGACAGATTGCCGAAGCATTTAATCAATTTGTCGCCAAGCTACGCGAGATGTTTCTCACCGTACGAGAAGAATCCGAAGCCTTGGCCGGCGATGCCGTGCAATTGAATCATGTGGCTGAACGTATTGCCGAAGATTCACGGATTCAGTCGCGTGAATTATCAGCCACTGCCGCCACCATCGAAGAAATCACCGTCAGCATCAACCACATCGCCGATCATGTTGGTGAAACCGAGAAATTGGTTTCGCAAAACCATCATCACTCGGTGGAGAGCTATCACGCGATGGCTGAGGTTGAACGTGAAGTGCAGTCAATTCTCGACGCAGTGTCCTCATTACATCAGGTGATGGGCGATTTGTCTGGTCAATCGGAACAAATTAAAGGCATTGTAAATGTGATTCACGATATCGCCGATCAAACCAATTTATTGGCGCTGAATGCGGCAATTGAGGCGGCTCGCGCCGGTGATTCAGGTCGTGGTTTTGCTGTGGTGGCAGATGAGGTGCGTAAGTTGGCCGAACGAACCGCCAGCGCCACCATCCAGATTGCAGGCATGATTGATACCGTGATTCGCTGCACCAGCGAGGCAATTACCCATACCCAAGCCACGAGCGATAAGGTTTCATCAGGTGTTTCGCTGTCCCGCAATGCGGCGGCAAAAGTGGAACAAATTAAAAGCAATACCGAGGAAATTTCCTCACGCATGGAAGAAATCACTTCATCAACCGCAGAACAAAGCGTGGCAACCAATTTAATGGCTAATAGTGCTGATCAAGTGAATGTCATGGCACAACAAACCGATGCCAGCCTGCAACAAGTCCTAGAAACTATCCACGTCCTAACCCAACGTGGTGATGAACTGAAGGGATTGGTCTCGCGCTTCCGTCTTTAAATAGGAAACTGAAAACAGCCCAACAGAAAAATTTGTAAAATTGACATCCTCCCCGCCCTAAAGAGCGGGGATTCCTACGGCGCTTTGGGCTAGACACAGGCCAAAGTCGCTTCGGTGGGTTCCTGCTGCTGGCGGTCTTGCTGCACCGCTCACTTCACAGGCGCACTGGGCAAGTCCTGCCCTTTTGTTGTTTATGCGGCAGCTAAGATAGCTTGGCCGCGTTTTAGAACATTAATCGCACCGACGACATCGGCGTGGTTTTCATAGCCGCATTGCACACATTGAAACTGCGCTTGTGTTTGGCGGTTTTCAGCCGAGATATGACCGCAGCTTGGGCAAGTGCGGCTGGTGTTTTGTGGCGGTACGGCGATGAGATGACCACCGTTCCACGCCAGTTTGTAGTCCAACTGCCGCCGGAACTCACCCCAACCTTGATCGAGGATAGCTTTATTCAGACCAGATTTAGCCCGAACATTTTTCCCTTCCGCTGACTTGGACATATTTTTTACCTGCAAATCTTCGAGGCACACAATCGCGTGGTTTTTGCTGATTT
>NZ_ATVC01000084.1 GCF_000420525.1 Aquaspirillum serpens DSM 68 | reverse complement strand
AAGCTATCCTCGATCAAGGCTGGAGCGAGTTCCGTCGCCAACTGGATTACAAACTAGCGTGGAACGGTGGTCATCTCATCGCCGTACCGCCACAAAACACCAGCCGCACTTGCCCAAGCTGCGGTCA
The DNA here is from genome assembly GCF_000420525.1 of Aquaspirillum serpens DSM 68. Lineage (GTDB taxonomy): Bacteria > Pseudomonadota > Gammaproteobacteria > Burkholderiales > Aquaspirillaceae > Aquaspirillum > Aquaspirillum serpens. Next base: position 8,103 of record NZ_ATVC01000084.1, on the reverse strand, counting down.
TGTGTCAGCAAACAACCGCCAAACTCAGGCTAAATTTGCTTGTGTGCAATGCGGCTATGAAAACCACGCCGATGTTGTCGGTGCGATCAATGTTCTAAAACGCGGCCAAGCTATCTTAGCTGCCGCATAAGTCACAAAAAGGGTAGGACATACCCAGTTCGCCTGTGAAGTGAGTGGTGCAGCAAGACCGCCAGCAGCAGGAACCCGCCGAAGCGACTTTAGGCTGAGTTAGCCCAAAGCGCCGTAGGAATCCCCGCTCTTTAGGGCGGGGAGGATGTCAATCCAGAAGATCGTTAAGTATTTTGAGCAGTTTTTCCGGATGTGCCGGTTTCAGCATGATCGCGGCGAAATTGATATTCGTGGGATGGTCTGCCGGTGGTTTGGGTTGCGCAGCCGAACAGAGTATTGCCGGCACGGCCTGGTTACCCGCCTCATGAAGTGCACGCAACACATCCCAGCCGGTCATATCGGGCAGATACTGATCCAGCAAACACGCATCGAATCGTTGCTCACGGGCGATTTGTAAGGCTTCCATGCCATTACGTGCACGTAGAACATCGAAATCCGCTGTCCCCAGCACCTCGCATAAGTAGTCAAGCGCTGCTGGATTGTCGTCAACAACGAGCAGGGTCTTGCCTGCGCCAAACGCCTCCGGCAGCGTGAAGATATCGTCCGGTTGTGGCACATCGGTTTCATCGACAACAGGTAGTTTGACGCGAAACACAAACCGGCTGCCGAGATTGCTCTGACTGCTCACGGCCAACTCCGAACCCATCGCCAGCACGATATGACGGGCGATGCTAAGTCCCAGTCCATGACCCTCCGCACGCCTCACGTCTGAGCGTTCGAAGGGCAGAAAAATGCGTTCAAGATCAGCGGCCGGAATGCCCGTGCCGCTATCCTCCACCAAAAATTCCAGCTCGACGCAATCGGCCTGCTGACTCAAGACCCCCACGCCCAGCCGGATCGTCCCGCTGTAGGTAAATTTCCCCGCATTGCCCAGCAGATTGAGCAGCACCTGGCGCAAGCGTTTTCCGTCGAAAACAACGACAGGCGGCAAATCGTCGTCGAACTGGCGAATGAAGCGATTGCCATTCTGTACTGCCAGTAACTCACCTTGCGCAGCGACGCTATCGAGCCAATCGATGAAGTAGGTGGGAATGGGCACCAGTTCAAGCTGATCTAATTCACCGCGAGCGTATTCCACCAGATCATCGATCAATTCCAGCTGGTGCTGGGCACTGCGCAAAATGGCTTCCTGATGCTGTCCGACATCCTGCTGACTGCTAGCAGAAAATTGCCTGGCGCCATTGATGATGGTGGCCAGCGGTGCCCGCAGGTCATGGCTGAGGTAGGCAATCAGGCGACTTTGTGACTCGCGGGCCTGGCGCGTGTCGGTCAGTGCAGAATGCAGTTCCGCCGTACGTATCTCCACCGCTTCCTGCAATTTGGCTTCCTGCGCGGCACGTTCGGCCAGCAGGGCATTTTTTGCGGCGAACGCTGCCCGGCGCTCCATGATGATGCGGTCAACCGCTGCTGCCAGCAGAAAAAGATTGTTCAACAACATGCCAATGGGCAGCATGTAGCCCGCCATTCCCGCCGGCAGCCAGGCGCCGAGCATGGGCACCTGGCCAACGGAGCCCAACGCCAGCAGAAAGTAGGCCACCGCATAGTAGCGGGCGGCATGTACCCCCCGCATCGCCGCATACAGGCCAATCAGGACCATGATCGTGGTAATCGGGAAATGCAGGGGAAACGAGAGCTTTCGCCAGAAATCAATGTCGCCAAAAATCACGCCCGGCAACATCAGCCATTCCAGGGCCAGCAACAGCAACAGCAGCCGATCAATTCGGGGAAAATGCTGCCGTGTGCCCAGCAGGGCGCGCAAAAACAGCAGGTTCAAGCCGACCCCGATCGCCGCAAACAAGGCACCACCGCGCACGGTCAGGTCGACTGCCTGCGGCCACAGATGCAGAAGCGCATAGCCCTTGGCGTTGAACTCTCCCAGGAAAAAACTCGCCGTTGCCAAAGCGTTGAACAGGAAGATCCGGTCACGAAACAGCGCCAGCAGCACCGCACCGATCAGCGAAATCATCAAGAAACCGCCCAACAACAGGCCGTCGAACAAGCGTTTTCGACCTTCCTGGGCACGAAACTCCAGCGACTCCCAGAGGATTGGGGTAATGACTCGGGACTTTGGACCAGCAATACGCAGGTAAACAGTTGTAGTTTCCCCTGCCGCCAAGGTAATGGGAAAAACCGGCACAGCAGATGAAATTGGGCGCTGGCTGAAGGGAACGGTGACACCGGCGCGCAAGTGTTGTATCTGTGTTCCCATCGGGATGAAAAGCTGCACGTCCAGCAAGGTCGCGGGTTCCAGCACTAGCCAGCGCGTCAATACTTGCGCAGCATCATTTCGAATATCAAACCGTAACCAGATCGCCGATTGCGCCAGACTACCCCGCAATAACTCTGGGCGCACAGCAGAATCCCCTTTCTGCATCACTGCTTCGGTCCCCTGTGTACCACTTGTGTCTTCAAAAGCCAGCGCATGGGCCGACAAAGGAAACCGCAGTTGATCCGGCGAAAGGCGTAACTCCGTAGCCTGAAGCGGCAGGGCAAAAAAGAAAAAAAGCAGAAAAAACCAGTGACCGAGCTTCATGCTAGTTCGGGAGGCTGGCTCTGAATGGCCTGCCGATAATGGGTGGGTGTCATACCCATGCGCTTGCGAAAAGCCGTGGTGAAATTGGCACCCGTACCAAAACCTACCTGTGTGGCAATCTGCTCCACCCCCATGTCGGTTTTGGCCAGCAGGTCACGTCCTTGGCGGATTCGTTCCTCGCCAATGAAGGCCGACACGGTCAGACCCAGTCGCTCGCGGAAAATCTGGCCAAGACGTTTGTCATGGGTGCCCACCCGCTGGGCGATTTCGGGTATCGAGGGCAGCGCCTCCAGGTGTTCGCGGATTTCCCGCATGGCAGCTTCGAACAGGACATCATCCGGGTTCGTGCTTGGCGTCATGACGGCATCACGTTGCGGCCGGTATATGTCGCGCCGATTTAGATGAATCCGTACACGCGCCACGACTTCCGCAGCTAGCACAGGTTTGGCCACATAATCCACCCCGCCGAGCTGAAACCCACGGAGACGCTCTTCCGGTTCGTTCTTAGCAGTCAGAAAAATCACCGGAATATGTCGTGTCGCTGGATCAGCCTTCAACAGACGGCAGGCTGATAAGCCATCCATCAACGGCATGATCAAGTCCAGCAGTATCAGATCTGGTTGGGTCACTACAGCCCGTTGATAACCGGTACGACCATCGCTGGCCATGGACAGGCGAAACCCTTCTGCACGCAGTGTTGCCGACAATTGTTGTAGTTCCTGAACGGAATCATCGACTAGGAGGATATGAGGAGATGTGACCATTTTCATGGGGCTGAAAGTTTCAAAATTTGCCCATTATCAGGAATTATTAATCCCCTGTGGCAGTTTTCTGAATTGGCAAAGGATTCATCCGAATTGGCAAAAGCGTGGGCGGGCGACATATCCCAGAATCGATTTCCTCTTGTGGCCTCAGTGCGCTGAATTAGCCGCGCAACACCCCAGAACCGATCACCTACCCGCACATTTTCGTCAAGGAGTCTTTGCCATGTCCAGCTCTCGCTATTCACTAACGCCGAACCTTCCCACCAAAATTCTTGCCGCAACCGGTGATGTCACTGAAGTGCTGATCATCGACAGCCATCTCGACGGGCTGGCTGAAACGCTGGGCAAACTGCGGCCGGGGGTTGAAGTCTGGCAACTGGATGGCGGTGCCAGCGCACTCGATCAGGTCAGCAGCATCCTGGCCGGCTACCAGGGCCTGAGCGCGATTCACCTGATGTCCCATGGCCGCAGTGGCGAGATCCATCTGGGGACAGAAATTATTTCCGGCGATACGCTGGCCGAGCAGGGCGATATGTTTGGCCTCTGGGGCCGCGCCCTCAAGGCCGATGGCGATTTCCTGCTGTACGGTTGCGATATCGCCAGCGGCGAAGCCGGTTCCGCCTTCGTCACTGCCTTTGCCGCCGCCACCGGCGCCAACGTAGCCGCATCGGACGACCTGACCGGGGCGGGAGGGGATTGGCAACTGGAAACTACCCGTGGCCCAGTCAAAACAGCAACCTTGGCTGCGGCGGATTACAACGGAAACCTGGCCGCGCTGGTGCCAATGCTGGTCAAGGATATTCAAGCAGGCGCCGGAGGCTCGTACCCACGAAGTTTGATCGATGTGAATGGCACGCTGTTCTTTGTCGCCAACGACGGTACTGGTGCCGCATTGTGGAAAAGTGACGGCACCGAGTCAGGTACTGTCAAGGTCAGTGCTATTGGTGATTTTTATTATCCAACCAATGTCAATGGCACCCTTTATTTCCTGGGGGCAGATGCCAGCCATGGCTTCGAACTCTGGAAAAGTGATGGCACCTCGTCGGGTACCGTCATGGTCAAGGATATCAATCCCGCGGAAAATGAGTCGTCCTACCCCACAGGGATTGATTACCACGGCACCATGAAATTCATCAGTATCAACGATACAGTGTATTTCTCGGCCACAGACGAAAATGGTGATACCGAACTCTGGAAAAGTGATGGTACCGAGGCAGGTACCATTCGAGTCAAAGACATTAACACCAGCACCAGTTCATTTCCGGAAAATTTGACCATTTTCAACGGAGCGCTCTTTTTCAGCGCCATCGGTAATGGTATTGGCAGGAAACTCTGGAAAACTGACGGCACAGCAGATGGTACCGTCCTGATCGCGAATATCAATCCGGTGGTAATGGATGGTGTGGAGATCATAATGGGTCCATCTCCATCGAATTTTGTTACGTTTGGCGACGCCCTCTATTTCACTGCAAACGACGGTGCTCATGGCTACGAGCTGTGGAAGTACGACGGCAGCTCAGTCAGCTTGGTCAAGGACATCGCTTCCGGCACAAGTCATTCCAACCCAACTGACCTCGCTGTAGTCAATGGCAAACTGATTTTCAGGGCCGGCACCCCAGAAAATGGCGGGGAAATATGGGTGAGCGATGGGACTGCCGATGGCACCATGATGCTGAAGGAACTGGGCTTTGGCACTGCCAGTGCACCTATTTCTGGTTCTGGGTGGACCCCCGCAGGCAATAAGCTGTTTTTTACTGCCAGCGACAACAGTCTTAGTCTTCTCACTTCTGATCATGGCATGGAGTTATGGGTGAGTGATGGCACGGCAGATGGCACCCGCATGGTCAAGGACATCTTGCCTGGATCAAGCAGCTCCTACCCATCTAGCTTGGTCAATATTGACGGCACTGTGTATTTTTCCGCTAACGATGGCACCCATGGTTATGAAATATGGAAGAGCGATGGCACGGAAGCCGGTACGGTCATGTTGGAAGATATTCTGCCAGGGTCAGAGGGAGCCTGGCCGTCTTTATTCACCAAGTCAGGGGATACGATTTATTTCCAAGCTGCTGATTCAAAGTATGATTCTGAGCTCTGGAAACTGGGGGAAAGCAAGGATAGCGATTCAACCGTCACCAGCAGCGCGACGCTGACCGAGCCCACGACCTTGTCCACCACGGTGGCTTCCGCCGCAACGGCGGTAAGCCTGCTGGATTTCACCATCACCGACAAGGGGACGGCGGATGCTTCGGCCACGGTAGTCACGGCATTGAAGATGCAAACCGGCGGAACCGTCGATCCGAGCAAGCTGGTCTTCCTGCTCAGCGGCGCAGGTGTGAATAACGTTCAGGGAACCCTGGATGTCGAGACGGGAGAAGTCACCTTTGCCGGTTTGTCGATCTCAGTCGCCGATGGCGAAAATGAAACCTACACCATCAAGGCCTATGTCAATGATGACGGTGCGACGAATGACCTGGTTGATGGCCAAACCCTGACCCTAAGTCTCAATGCCTCCAACTTCACCATGGGTTCCGGTTCCGAAATGGCCGCATCCCAGAACGATGTCACCAATAGGACGGGCGCCGTTATCGACGTGCCGCCCCCAGCTCCCACGCCAACCCCAATACCCACTCCTGTGCCTACACCAGAGCCGACCCCAACACCGGTACCCACTCCCGTGCCCACGCCAGAGCCGACTCCCGTACCAACGCCAACACCAACTGGCACGTTTGACGGGGTGACGGTGAATGAAACGGTGCAGAGCGATGGAACTCGTGTGGTGACGATTCCTGTTGTCACAGATGAACGCCAAGACGATCCTACCACCGCCCAACAAACCCACGCGGATATTCCGGTGGTGAAAAACAGTGATGGCGAATCCGTATTGACAGTGAGTGTGCCGACTGGGGTGGGAATGAGTGTCGATGGTAAAGGCACGACATTGAGTAAAGACGATGCGATGGCTGAGTTAATCCGCCGCATTGAACAAAAAACCCCTGCCGGTTCGAGCATTCAGGAAGAGATGAAAGGCAATGGCTTTACCTTCCTCAATGCCTTGCCAGCCAATGAAAAACTGATTGTGCAAACCGTGGTGCCGACTGTGGCCACTAATACCACCACCGCACCAAACCAACCGCTGATTATCAGTGGTTCAAGTCGTGCCAGCGATGGCAAACAGGCGGTGGTGATTGATATCAGTCAGTTGCCAAAAGGGACAGTGATTCAAGTCGAGAATATCGACTTTATCGCCATCGTCGGTGAAGTTCGCGCCGTCGGTGGACAAGGGCAAAACGTGGCGGTCGGCGATAACCAAAAACAATTCATCGTGTTAGGTGCCGACGATGACACCATCTCCGGTGGCGGCGGTGATGATACCGTTGGTTCACTGGGCGGCAATGACACCATAAACGGTGACACCGGCAATGACACCGTCTATGGCGGTGCGGGTAATGACAGCTTAACTGGTGGTGCGGGCAATGACCGACTCAATGGCGGCTTTGGTAACGATACCGCCATCCAGAGTGGTACACAAACTGACTACACCATCAGTATTGACGGTCATACCGTGGTGCTGACGCACAACACCACCGGTGAAGTCGATCGTCTGTTGGACGTCGAACTGGTGAAATTCGACAGCGGCGACAACCTCACCATTCGTTATGGCGAAGTGTTTACCACTGAATATGATCCGAATGTGCTCAACGTCACCGCCAATCGCCAATTCACCGGCGGTGAGGGTAATGAGATGGGCTATTTGCCGATGGGCTTGGCCTTATATGTCGATGGCAGCAAGGGGCATGACGTCTTGCATCTCCTCGGCAAACGCAGTAACTACGCTCTCGAACGCGACGGCAATGCCCTCGAGATCACCCGTTACAGCGATGGCGCTATGTTTGACCTCAACAATGCCGAAACCCTCGCCTTCGACAGTCAAGAGGTGGTGATTCTGGCCAGAGATCGGGTTGAAGGCATCTTGGCGCGCATGGTGCAGGTCTATCTCAACCGTGATGCCACCGCTGCCGAATGGAAACTTGGCACCAAAGCAGTGGCCGACTATTACGACGGCTTGCTGCAACCACAAGAAGTGTTCGACTGGTTCAACGCCCGCAACACCGCCTTAGCCAAAATGGACAACGCCACCTATGTCCAAACCTTGTACCAAAATGCATACGGTCGCCAAGCCACCACCGCCGAACTGACCCCGCTGGTCAATAAGCTGGAGAAACAACTCATCACCCGCGACTGGCTCGCCGTTGACATCGCTGCCAGCAGCGAAGCCATTACCGCCATTGGAACGGTGATGCAGTTTGATGGTTGGGTGTAAATAGCTCAATTAGCGTAGCTATATGAGGGCAGACAGTTGACTTCCTCCCCGCCCTAAAGAGCGGGGATTCCTTCTGCAAGACGGCGAAGTCCCGCCGCGAGAATGTTTTTTGCCGCGTTGGTGTCGCGGTCGTGTACTGCACCGCATTCGTTGCAAATCCATTCTCTTATTCGCAAACTTGCCCTACCTTTCGGACTGCTGTTGGGGATTTCTCCGCAGCACGAGCATGTTTGGGTTGAAAACGCTTCGTTGATTTCCTCGAACACCACACATTGCCTCATGGCTTTGTACTTGAGTTGTGTTCTGAATGTTGTCCACGCGGCATCGTGCACAGATTTTGCCATCCGTGTTTG
>NZ_ATVC01000083.1 GCF_000420525.1 Aquaspirillum serpens DSM 68 | reverse complement strand
AGAACACCAGCCGCACTTGTCCGTGCTGCGGTCACGTCAGCGCAGACAACCGGCAAACACAAGCCCGCTTTGTCTGTGTCGAGTGTAGTTTCGAGGAAAACGCCGATGTGGTCGGCGCGATCAATGTTCTAAGGGCGGGACACGCCCGGTTCGCCTGTGAAGTGAGCGGTGCAGCAATGCCGCCAGCAGCAGGAACCCACCGAAGCGACTCAGGTGCGGCTCAATGCCGTGTCTGAGCGCCGTAGGAATCTCCGGCCTTCAGGCCGGGGAGGATGTCAACTCGCTTTTTAAGCTTATTATTTTTCGCCTCCACCCTCACTGCATATCAAGACCACCAATGCGGAAAGTGTTTTTGCATCAGGGCTTTCAAGTCTTGCTCAAACGCAGGCCAATTCGTTGCATCCAATTCTTGATGCAAATGGGCTGCATCCACCAGCGGTTGACGAATCATCCCCGCGCCGATGGTGACATTGCTCAACCGATCAATCACCACAAAGCTACCGGTGGCTTGGCTGCGTTGGTATTCATCAAACGCTAAGGGGTTATCTAACTCCACCTCTACTCGTGCAATACCGTTTAATGGCAGTTGCTGGGCGGGGTGTTGTTCCAGTGTGTTGACATCAACTTGGTAATCAATGGCGCGAATACGGCCACCGCTAAAACTGGTCCCCAATTTGAAGTCGTAGCGTTTACCAAGCTCAAGGGCTTGGTCGTGCATCCACACCACATCGGCAGCAAAGGCGCGACCGATGTGAGCATCTTGTTCTGCTGCCACTAAGATATCACCACGAGAAATATCGACTTCTTCCTCTAGGGTGAGAGTAATCGCATCACCGGCGGTGGCTTGGGGCAATTCACCTTCCCAGGTCACGATGGCTTTCACCGTAGCCAGTTTGCCCGATGGCAAGACTTTGATTTTTTGGCCAGGGCGAATGGTACCGGCGGCGAGAGTGCCGCAATAGCCACGAAAATCGAGGTGTGGGCGGTTGACGTATTGCACAGGGAAACGGACATCGCTCAGATTGTCGTCACGGTCGATTTCGACTGTTTCTAAAATTTCTAATAACGGTAAACCTTGGTACCACTGCGTATGTTCACTGCGGCGGGCGACGTTATCGCCGGTTAAGGCGGACAGTGGAACAAAACGAATATCACGCACGCCAAGCTTATCTGCAAAGCTCAAATAGTCTTCAACAATTTGGTCAAAACGCTGTTGCGAGAATTCGACTAAGTCCATTTTGTTCACTGCGATCACAAAATGGCGGATGCCCAGCAAAGCACAGATAAAGCTGTGGCGGCGGGTTTGTACCTGTACCCCATAACGGGCATCAATCAGGATGATGGCAAGGCTGGCGGTCGAAGCGCCGGTTGCCATGTTGCGTGTGTATTGCTCATGGCCGGGGGTATCGGCAATGATAAATTTGCGGCGGTCGGTCGAAAAATAGCGGTAGGCAACATCAATCGTGATGCCTTGTTCACGTTCCGATTGCAGGCCATCGACCAACAAGGCTAAATCGGGCGCATCGCCGGTGGTGCCGTGCACGCGGCTATCACGGGTCACGGCGGCGAGTTGGTCTTCAAAAATCCCTTTGGTGTCGTACAACAACCGGCCAATCAGGGTTGATTTACCATCATCGACACTGCCACAGGTAATAAAACGCAATAGGTCTTTTTCTTCGTGACGGCGCAAATAGGCAATGATGTCCGATTGCAATAAGTCGGCGCTGGTATCAGTGGTGTGTGACATCAGAAATAGCCCTCGCGTTTTTTCTTTTCCATCGAACCGGCTTGATCGTGATCGATGGCGCGGCCAGACCGTTCGGAAGTGGTGGTCAATAACATTTCTTGGATGATCTCTGGTAGCGTGGCGGCTTCAGACTCCACCGCGCCAGTTAAGGGATAACAGCCCAACGTGCGGAACCGTACCGACTTCATTTCTGGGGTTTCGCCTTCATGCAGCGGCAGCCGTTCATCATCGACCATAATCAACATGCCATCGCGCTCCACCACCGGGCGAGGGGCGGACAGATAAAGCGGCACAATGGGGATATTTTCTAACCAGATATATTGCCAAATATCGAGTTCAGTCCAATTCGACAGTGGGAAGACGCGAATTGACTCACCACGGTTGACGCGACCGTTATATAAATTCCACAGTTCAGGGCGTTGGTTTTTCGGGTCCCAACGGTGAAAACGATCACGGAAAGAATAAACACGCTCTTTTGCCCGTGATTTTTCTTCATCACGTCGCGCCCCACCAAAAGCGGCATCAAAACCATATTTATCCAATGCCTGTTTCAGGGCATCGGTTTTCATAATGTCGGTGTATTTAGCACTGCCATGATCGAAAGGGTTGATATTGGCGGCCAGCCCTTCCTGATTGGTATGCACAATCAGCTCCATACCTGCTTCTTGTGCCATCCGATTACGGAAGGCAATCATCTCGCGGAATTTCCATGTGGTATCGACATGTAATAACGGGAATGGTGGTTTAGCTGGGGCAAAGGCTTTACGTGCTAGATGCAGCATGACCGAGGAGTCTTTACCAATGGAATACAACATCACTGGATTAGAAAACTCGGCAGCCACTTCACGGATGATGTGAATGGATTCGGCTTCGAGTTGTTTGAGATGGGTGCGACGGTGCGAGGACATGACAGCGATTTCTCCGCAAACGGAAATCAAAAGTGTTGCCAGCATACACCGCTATAAAGAACTGTTTTGGTATTTTTAGCTATATGTTATGACGAAAAAGCATTAAGTGTGTTCATCCGCTAACACCGGTAACGATAAGACAAATCGAGTCCCACCTTCGGCAGGATGTTCAACGGTGAGGCTGCCTTTCGCGGCGGCGGCTAGGCTGGCTGATAGCGTTAACCCCAAACCGAGACCGTGTTCACCGGGCTTAGTCGTAAAGAAGGGTTCAAACAAATGATGGCGCAGTTCTGGTGCAATACAGGGGCCGTTGTCTTGTACCGTCAGGCGATAACGGTCGAGCGCACATTCCCCCGCCAACCACAGTTGACGTTCACTTTGCTCTGCCATCGCATCGAGGGCATTGACCATTAAATTCACCAAAATTTGCTCGAGACGAGTTTGATCAATCGCCAGCCGCGCATTCGGACAATCGCGTTGTAAATGAACAGGCGTTCTTGCAAGGCGCGGATGCAACAAAAACAATGCCGCATCAATCGCCTGTTCCACTTCGGCCTCACCTTCATCACCCGACCGACGGGCAAAGGCACGCAAGCTGGCGGTGATACGCCCCATACGATCAACCAGTTCATTAATCGTATGTAAATTGGTGGTGGCGGTGTCGAGGGCACCCCGTTCTAAAAAGCGAATCGTGTTACCAGACAAGGTGCGCAAAGCGGCAAGAGGCTGATTCAGTTCATGGGCAATACTGGTGGACATTTGCCCAATCACCGCTAACTTACCCGCTTGCACCAGTTCATCTTGAGTACGCCGTAAATTATGTTCAGTTTGCCGCCGTTCATGAATTTCTTCACGTAAACGGGCATTGCTGGCGACTAAATCGGCAGTGCGTTCAGCAATTTTTCGTTCGAGTTCATTATTTGCTGCCTGCAATGCTTCGCGTGCCGCTAAGCGCGTGGCTAACACTTTACGCCGTTCATTCCACGCAATCATAAAAAAGGCAATAAAGGCAAACAACACGGCGGCTAACATGCCGTGACTGACCGCATTACGTTGCACTTCATCTAACGGCGACAACACGGTCAAGTCCCACGGCGTATCGCTGAGACGGCGGGTTTGTGCCAAATAGCTTACAGTATTGGTCTCACCTTGTTCTGCATCAGCACTGCGCTGCAAGGTTATACGCTCCACCCCGGGCCCGAGAGGAAGCCGCTCAACGGGATTGAGTTCGGTGAACGTCCACCAGTGGTATTGCAGGCTACGCACCAAGGCTTCGCGTTTTTCATCAGACAGTGGATACACCGCTTTCAGACGGCGCTTGGGGTCGCTGGATAAAATAATGATGCCGTTTTCATCAGTGACAAAAGCCTCCAGCCGTGCTTTTTGCCAGCGTGCTTCGAGCGCCTCTAAACGGATTTTCACCACCCCCACACCGATAATCCGACCTTGATGGCGCAGGCCATGAGCAAGGTAGTATCCCGGCTCACCGATGGTGCTGCCGATGCCATAAAAACGACCTTGTTTCCCTACCACCGCATCTTGGTAATAGGCGCGAAACGATAAATCTTCGCCTTGATAACTGTCGGCATCTTTCCAATTGCTGGTTGCCAACACCCGCCCTGTGAGGTCTAACACATAGGTTACACGGCTGCCGCTACGGGCATTGAGTCCTTGCAGGTACTGATTAACCTTGCGTTGTTGTTCGGTGGAGGGTTGTAGCAATAAATCACTGACCCCCGACTCCAATTCCAGCAAACTGGGCAGATAGGTATAGCGATTGATCTCGCTTTCGACTGCTCGAGCATGTAATTCAAGTTGGAGTTCACCGTTCTCGGTCAACGCCTGAATCCCGCTGCGCTCACTAATACGATAACCACCATAACCAAAGCCAAACATCAGCAAAATGATTAAGGCGGGCAAGATAATGTGGCGCAACAGGGGAAGCCTCACTTCAGTTGTGCTCTGGTGCTGTCAAACACGGCGATATCGACGGGAATCCCCTGCCGCACACTTTCTGACACCGTACAAAACCCCTCGAACTGGCTCAGGATACGGTCGAGGTGTTCCACTTCACTGCCAGCCACTGCCAGATGCAGTTGCACCCGAATCGCCAAAATTCGCAGGCGATTTTCTTCGTTGCGGCCAATGGTGGCTTCGGCTTCGGTGCGCAGCGGACCCGCTTGTTGTTTGTACTTGCCAAGGGCAAAGGTCAGACTGTCAGACAAACAATTCGCCACACCAGCAATCAATAATTGTGCCGGTGTTGGGCCATTTCCCTTGCCCAAGGGCGGTGGTTCATCTGCAATTAAAGCCGGTAAATGCTCGGCAAAATGAATTTGAAACTCAAAGCCTTCATTCTGTTGTAATTGAACGCGAACAACGTTATCACCTGACATACAGTTTCTCCTTAAAAAGACCAGCGCCGTCGATGCTAACACAGGCAAGCGGCACTTTTGACCGGTATAATCGCCGCCGTTCAGGTGCCTGCTATGTCAAAACGACATGAGCAGGTGAAACGGGAAGTCGGTGCAAAACCGACGCTGCCCCCGCAACGGTAAGGTTGGTCAATGATGACGCCGCCGCTTCATACCACTGTTTCAATCCGAAATGGGAAGGGAAGCGATGTGAGAACCAAGCCCGGAGACCGGCCTGAGCCCGTGTTGCTGTAACACGGTTTGCCACAGAGTTTCGCGGGGCGCGAAACGCGAGCCACTGCCTTAGGCAATGTATCTTGCTGATCGTCTTCGCACTCTTACGTTGTGATTTCACCAAAGAGTGTTTTTTTATGTTGAAAGCTGTTTCCTGTTTTACGCTGACCGCCTCGGTATTGGCGGTCTCTCATGCTTACGCCCAAACCCCACCGGCAGAAGACAATACACCGGCGTTAGAGGTGGTCGTTATTACCCCGACTCGTAGCGCCAGCCCACTGCACCAAGTGGTCAATGATGTGACGGTGATTGATGAAACCGCCTTGCGCCAAGCGGCAGGTCAAACCTTGCCCGAGATTTTGGCGCGACAAACTGGTGTGGTATTAACCAGCAATGGCGGCGCGGGTCAACCCACTAGCCTATTTTTGCGTGGGACAAACACCAACCAAACCGTAGTGTTAGTCGATGGCGTGCGTGTTGCCTCTGCAGTCACCGGCGGTTCCCCATTACATTTATTGCCACCCGAACAAATCGAACGGATTGAGATTGTGCGCGGCCCAGTCTCGGGGATTTATGGTGCAGATGCCATTGGCGGTGTGATTCAGATTTTCACCAAGCAGCATGGCAAAGGGTTGAGTGTCAGCGCCGGCTTAGGGTCCGATGGTCAACAGGTCTATCGTTTATCTGCTGCCGGCAATATTGGCGAACGCACCCGTTATGCTTTGACACTGGCACAACGTGAAACCGATGGTTTCTCCGCCACCACACGCAGCAACAGCTATAGCCATCACCCCGATGAAGATGGTAGCCGCAGTCAAAGCCTGTCGTTGGCGTTGCAGCATCAATTCGATGGTGGTCATGAAATTGGCCTGCGGGCGCTGCAAATTCATAGCAACACCCAATACGACGCCGCCACCGGCAACCAATTTGACGATCGCAACCACACCCGCCAATCCACACTCAGCACTTGGTTTACCAGCCGCTTCAGTGACGATTGGCAAGCGACTTTAACTTATGCCGATAGCCGCGATTGGTACGACAGCCGTTCACGTTCTCCCGACTGGGTACGCGGTGGCTTTGCGCTCAGTAACAATCAATTTGGTTCACATGACCAGCGGTGGACATGGCTGCATCAACTCACCTTAGGTCAGGCACAACTGAATGCTGGGGTGGAATATCTGACCCAAGAAGTAGAAGGAAACTCGCGCTTTACCGAAGAACAACGCCACGTCAAAAGTGCTTTTGCCAGCTATTTAGCAAACTATGATGCGTTAACGGTACAAGCCTCTTTGCGTCATGATGACAACTCACAATTTGGCGGCAAAACCACCGGCTCATTTGGGCTTGGCTATCGCTTGCATCCAGAATGGCGCGTGTTGGCGCAATATGGCACTGCCTACCGCGCACCGACTTTTGCCGATTTGTACCAAGATTTGCCAAGTGCCAGCTATCGCGGCAATCCAAACTTGCGTCCTGAACAGGCATATAACCGTGAGCTGGCACTGGAACACCGCAATGCCTACGGTCAAACTCGTTTGACTGGCTTTGATAAAAAAATCAAGGATTTGATTAGCTATGTTTCCGATCCGGTGACCTATCAAGGCACAATGGCGAATGTACGTCAGGCACGGATTAAAGGCGTCAGCTTAGATAGCCAATGGCAATTTGACCAATGGCAGCTGAAAGGTAATCTCAACTGGTTGCAGGCAAAAGATGCCGACAGCGACCGTTTCTTGCCGTATCGCCCACAGCGTTTTGCTGCGTTCAGTGTCGCACATCAGTTTGGTGACTTGTCGGTCGGTGCAGAATGGCGTGCGGTAGGCCATCGCTATAGTGCAGCAAACAATGCTGCACGCAGCCGCTTAGGGGGCTATGCGTTGGGCAGTGTGTTTGCCGAATATCGGATTAACCGTCAATGGTCGGTCAACGGTCGGGTAGATAATGTATTTGATCGCGAATACACCGATTATGTTGGCTATCAAACCGCCGGTCGTTCGGTGTTTGCTGCCGTTCAGTATCAACCTTAATGCGGACTTTATGGCTATGGCTGGCAGTATTCACTGCCAGCGTTGTCTCTGCCAACCCCATCACCGTGAAAGATGATGCCGGTGCTGTAGTGCGTTTATCACAACCGGCACAACGCATCATCAGCCTTGCCCCTCATGCGACAGAATTGCTGTTTGCCGCCGGAGCAGGGCCTAAGGTGGTGGCGGTCAGTGAGTGGAGCGATTTTCCGGCGGCGGCAACCAAGCTGCCGAAAGTCAGCAGCGTGAATGGCATCCAGTTTGAAAAAGTGTTGGCGCTGCGCCCCGATTTGGTGGTGTTATGGGGCAGTGGTCAGGGACAACGCGATGCAGAACGCTTGCGGCAGTTAGGCATATCGGTGTTTCTCAGCGAACCGCGTTCATTAGAGACGGTGGCGGACAGCCTATTACGCCTCGGCCAACTCGCTGGCACCACCCCACAAGCTCAACGAGCTGCGCAACAGTTTCAACAGCAGTGGCAACAACTACAACAGCGTTATGCCTCGGCACAACCCCGACTGTCGGTATTTGTGCAAATTTCTGCACGGCCTTTACTCACCATCGGCGGCAGACAATTTCTATCCGATTTGCTGCGTGGTTGTGGCGGACAGAATGTCTTTGCTGATGTCAGCTTAGATGCGTTTCCCGTCTTGCCGGAGCAAGTTTTGCGCCGTCAACCTAAAGTCATGCTCAGCTTGGGGGACAACACTACCGCGCTGCAACATTGGCAAAGCTGGCCTCAGCTACCAGCAATACAACAGCAACAACTCTACGCCCTCCCCGCCGACCCACTCAGCCGCCCCGGCCCACGCTTAGTCGAAGGGGCAAAAATGCTCTGCCATACCCTCGCCCAAGCGCGTAGTCGTTATTAGCTAACTAGTTAATTTGATAAGCGTCATGCTTCAACAAGGAAATAGAACGTGTATCTGCCCAAGCCCAAACAGATTGATTGATTTTCTGAATAAAATGCTTGTTGTTTACATCCCCCAAACAGCAATATCACGCTCACCGTATTGCCGTTTTAACTGCCAACAGCGTTCCTCCCACGACAGCTTATCGCGGCGGTCGAAGACAATCAGATAGGCTTCTTCTGCCCCAACCTGGTCGGCGTAGTCGGCGGTTTGTTGTAG
>NZ_ATVC01000082.1 GCF_000420525.1 Aquaspirillum serpens DSM 68 | reverse complement strand
ACTGTTTGATTGATCAAGGGTGAGGAGGCATAAAAGTGGGCGGCACAATGCACAATCCCATCAAGCCGACCCAAGACCTTGTGAATTTGTAAAGCAAGGTCGTTAAATTGCGCTTCTTCTGCTGTTAATAAATCAAGCGGAATCGCCACCGGCTCAGCTCCACCTTGTGCCACAATTTCATCATAGACCTTTTCTAGTTTACGAACGCTGCGTGCCAACAACACTACGGTAGCACCGTGTTGCGCTGCCGCTAATGCCACCGTACGGCCTAAACCTTGGCTGGCACCGGTTACTAAAATGACACGCCCACGCAAACTGTCGGCATCAGGGAGGGGAAAACTCATTTTCATCACTTTTATTGATATTGATTAAGCAATTGGGTTGCAGCCAGTTTGCCTGAACGCACGGCACTTTCCAAGGTTGCAGGATAATCGGCGATTAAATAATCACCCGCTAAATAAATGTGAGGCCACGGTGTTGATTGCGGCACCTCGCGCCCAGCGACACAGGCAAAAGTCGCGCGTTTTTCTACCACAACACGCGCCCACAAAGGTTGTGGTGCGGCAAAACACGCTGATATTTCTGTGGTGACATGGCGGATAAGTTCATCTTGTGACCAAGAGAGATGTTCACCCGGGCCACTGATCACCACCGCTATCATGCCATTTTCACCATACAGAGACTGTCGATCAAACACCCATTGCCCCAAACCACCGGCAATACCCACCATCGGACAAGGCAATTTCACCTGTTCGGCATAACGACAGTACACCGTTGCAATCGGATGGTAGCCCCATTGCGGCCAATCAGGCAGCGGTTGTGTCAATAAGGCCGCTGTATGTTGCGGTGCAGTTGCCACAATCACCGCATGATAGAAAACACCATCGACCAATGCCCCTTGTTCAACCGCCTGCACCCGTTTGACGCGCTGTTGTAGACAACAGCTTACACCGTTTTGTTGCAAAAATGATAATGCTGGCAAAGCTAACAAGGCTGATAGTGGTTGTGTTGGCAGTAGCAAATCACTCGCGCTCGCGCCAGCAAACACGCTATCGCGCAGAACTTGGGCAAACACCCGCATCGAAGCAGTAGATAAAGGCGTATTCAACGCCGCTAACACCAACGGTTCCCACAATTTGCGAATCAAGTGTGGCGTTTGCCGCGTCTGCGCTAACCATTGAGCTACCGTGAGATGGGACGAGATGGGTTGGGTGAGTAAAGCACCGATGGCGCGCATCAACGCCCAGCATTCTGGCAATGACAAACCTTGTACGGTTAAACCAGCTTGTAATAAACGCCACCAATGCGGGCCAGAGGTTGGCAGTTGGTATTTCAAAACGGTCTGTTGGCCTTGAACCACCTGTAAGCAAAAAGGCTGGCGGCGCACGACTTCATGCTCTATCACGCCAAGTTGTTGCCACAGTTGCAGCGTATCGTGATAAGCACCCATCAAAATATGTTGGCCGTTATCCAACACATATTGATCTAGCTGCACATTGCGTGCACGTCCACCCAGCTGCTTGCCGGCTTCAAATAGGGTGATTTGCAGAGGACGAGAGGCGTGCCGCAATAACGTCGCAGCAGCACTAATACCCGCCCAGCCCCCGCCGATTATGGCAACACGGAGGTTTTCCATGCCAACCATAATTTCCGAATCGGAGTTAAGCTCAAACGCTGATTGAGGACTTTTTCTGGCCCATCGCGGCGAATCTCTTCCAATGTGGCACGATAAATCGCAGCCATCATCAAGCCAGGGCGCTGTGTTTTGCGGTCAACCTTGGGCAATAAGTCGAGTGCTTGTTGATAGTATTGTTCTGCACGTTCAATTTGAAACAACATCAGCTCACGAAAAGCGGGGGTTTCTCGATAATTCAGCACATCACTTGCCGGCACTTGAAAACGTTGTAAATCTTCTACTGGAAGATAAATCCGCCCACGGCGTGCATCTTCTCCAACATCACGAATAATATTAGTCAGTTGAAACGCCAAGCCTAGGGTATGGGCATATTTCAAGGTGCGGTGGTCTTGATAGCCAAAAATTTGGGCAGCTAATTGCCCAACCACACCAGCGACACGATGACAATAGAGTTGTAAGTCTTTGAAGCTGTTATAACGTGCCTGCTGCAAATCCATTTCCATGCCATCAATGATTTCGTGCAGTAAACCCTGCGGCAAATCATAGGTACTGACATGCGGTAATAATGCTTTACCTACCGGATGCTCAGGACAAGCGGCATAGATTTTATCGACCTCAGACCGCCACCAAGCCAGTTTGGTCTGCGCCACATTTTCATCTGTGCACTCATCCACCACATCATCGACTTCACGGCAAAAAGCATATAGCGCAGTAATCGCCCGCCGACGTTCTTCTGGTAGAAAACGAAAACTGTAATAGAAGCTCGAACCGCTTTTTGCAGCACGGTCTTGGCAATATTCGTCAGGCGTCACTCAACTATCCTTATTTCAAACATCAATTAGCGCGTAGCGCACGGTAAAACATATAGAGCCAATCGCGTTTTTCTAGGCGAATACGTTGGCTAAACACATCTCCTCCGGCACGGTGGATCTTACGTAAAATCGTTTCTCCACCCATCACAATCAAACGTAATTCAAAACCAAAACGACCAGGCAATTGCTTTGCCAAAGGAGCCCCCGCGCCCAACATATCACGCGCGCGTTTTACCTGAGCCCGCATCATCATTTCCCACAAGCCACTACAGTCTTGGTTGGCAATTTGTGTTTCCGCCACGCGATAGCGGCGCAATTCTTCTTGCGGTAAATACACCCGCCCTTTTTGCCAATCAATCGCCACGTCTTGCAAAAAGTTGGTGAGCTGTAATGCCGTACAAATGCCGTCACTCATCGCCAATGCACGCCGATCGTGCTCGCCAAACAAATGCAGCATCAACCGTCCAACCGGATTGGCAGATTTGCGGCAATACGCCACCACGTCAGCAAAGGTTTCATACCGCGAGACAGTCACATCTTGTTCAAACGCATCGAGCAAATCGTAAAAATGGGAAAACGGCAAACTATGTTGTTGTATCGCCGCTGCCAATGGCCCAAAAATCGCATCATGCAGGAAGGGATCGCCGGCTTCGATGGCACACAGTTTATTGCGACAATCTTGCAAGCCATCAAGCCGAGTTTGGACGTCAACCTCCCCTTCATCAGCAAGATCATCTGCATAGCGGGCAAAGTGGTAGATTGCATGCACCGCAGGGCGGATGCGTCGGGGCAACAGCAATGAACCCACAGGAAAGTTTTCGTAATGTGACGGAGCAGCCATCAGGCAATCTTTGCAGTGATTGAATACAGAAAAAGCTTGTCAGTATACCGCACCCATGTAAAGAATTTTTGTTTTAACGAAAAAGGCCTTTACAAAGGGAAAAACATACTCTATAGTTCGCCCCACTTCGCGTAGCCCAGCAGTTACGCGAAAGGCCAAATTGGGGCTATAGCTCAGCTGGGAGAGCGCTTGCATGGCATGCAAGAGGTCAGCGGTTCGATCCCGCTTAGCTCCACCAAAGACTTACTGTTAAAAGTACGTCCCCATCGTCTAGAGGCCTAGGACACCGCCCTTTCACGGCGATAACCGGGGTTCGAATCCCCGTGGGGACGCCACTTAAAAAGTCAAATTCAGTGGGGGTATAGCTCAGCTGGGAGAGCGCTTGCATGGCATGCAAGAGGTCAGCGGTTCGATCCCGCTTACCTCCACCAAACGAATATAAAGATCAGCCAGCATTTATGCTGGCTTTTTTGCGTCCTAGTATTGCTTATCAACAAGCAAATTACCGTTTCTACTTCGAAGTCTCTCCATCTAATAAACTTGGGTGCTCATCAACTTGATCTAATCGGTCTAAGATAGCCAACGCCCGCTGTGGATCACCAACGGCAGCCATAGCCCGAAAGTGATTTTCTGTATCCCAAGAACCAGAGGGATCAATAGAGAGTTTTTCGATTATCCTTTTCATGTTCAATACCAAAAAACAATAACAAATAAATAAGCTATAAGCTTCTCGTCATGAGAAAGTTTTTAAAAATTTGTCCTCGAACTTCAACAAGTTGTTCTCTACTGACTGAAAAACCAAATTTTTCATAGAATGGTTTTGCTGTAATACTAACAGCAGAATAGTAACAATAAATCCCTTTGCTCGTGCCTACCTTAAAAAGATGCTCCATTAAAGCTCTACCTACCCCTTGTCCCTGATATTGATAATGACAAAAAAAGTGATCAATCAAACCATCAACTTGAAGGTCAGCATAACCAACTATGGTGCCATCAATTTCAGCAATAAATGGAGATAATCTGGATAATTTTTCCGACCAGTCTTTGATATCGAATGACGCTGGAGCCCACGCCTCCACTTGCTCCTTAGAGTAATCCTTGATATTAACTTCGCGAATTGTTCTAAAGCGAATATCCCAAAGCGCACGAACATCTGATTCTTTATAATTACGAATTACAATCATACGTCCCCTCCACAAAATAATAAAAAACGCCCCGCAATCATGCGAGGCGTCGTTACTGTCATTGTTATTGCAACAATATCAATCCAAGCGATAGTTTGGTGCTTCTTTTGTGATTTGCACATCGTGCACATGCGATTCACGCATACCTGCTGACGTAATCTCAACAAACTCTGCCTTAGTCCGCATATCCTCAATAGAAGCGCAACCACAATACCCCATCGACGAACGCAAGCCACCCATCAACTGATGAATCACCGCAATCACCGAACCTTTGTACGGTACACGGCCTTCAATCCCCTCCGGCACCAACTTATCGACATTACCTTCATTATCTTGGAAGTAACGATCACTGGAACCTTGCTGCATTGCACCGAGCGAACCCATGCCGCGATAGCTCTTGAACGAACGACCTTGGTATAACTCAATCTCACCGGGGGCTTCTTCAGTCCCAGCCAACAAACCACCCAACATCACACAATTTGCCCCAGCAGCAATCGCCTTGGCAATATCACCAGAGAAACGAATGCCACCATCGGCAATCAACGGCACGCCGGTTTCTGCCAACGCAGTCGCGACATTCGAAACCGCCGTCAACTGCGGCACACCAACACCGGCAACAATACGCGTGGTACAAATCGAGCCTGGGCCAATACCAACTTTCACACCATCAGCGCCGGCTTCCACCAAGGCTAACGCAGCGGCGGCGGTGGCAATATTGCCGCCAATCACATCAACGTGTGGGAAGTTTTGTTTCACCCAACGCACGCGATCTAACACCCCTTGGCTATGACCGTGGGCAGTATCCACCACAATCACATCGACACCGGCCTCGACCAACAAGCGAACACGCTCATCTGTCCCTTCGCCCACACCGACCGCAGCACCCACACGCAATTGGCCGTGGCTGTCTTTGCAAGCCAACGGTTTTTCGCTGGTTTTGATGATGTCTTTCACCGTAATGAGGCCTTTTAACTCAAAAGCTTCATTCACGACCAACACGCGCTCAAGGCGGTTAGCGTGCATCAATTCGCGCGCTTCATCTAACGAAGCACCTTCTTTCACGGTAACCAGTTTATCTTGTGGCGTCATGATCGAACGCACTGGCATGTCATAGCGAGATTCGAAACGTAAATCGCGATTGGTCACAATCCCAACCACTTTGCCATTTTCAATCACTGGCAAACCCGAGATCCGGTGCTCACGCGCCAAGGCGATCACATCGCGCACCAACATATCCGGCTTAATGGTAATCGGATCTTTCACCACACCTGATTCGTGGCGTTTAACTTTCGAGACTTCCAGTGCCTGACGAGCAGCAGGCATGTTTTTGTGCAAAATACCAATCCCGCCTTCTTGTGCCAGAGCAATGGCCAAACGGGCTTCAGTCACCGTGTCCATCGCAGCAGCGACAACAGGCAGATTCAGGCGGATACGGCGGGTTAGCTGGGTAGATAAGCTCACATCGCGAGGCAAAACGTTGGAGTGAGCGGGAACAAGCAGGAGGTCGTCGAAGGTGTAAGCTTTCTGAACGATACGCATGGCGTTTCCTTTGGCGGCAAAGCCGCATTATACCGATGTCGGCGATAAGAGGGAAATTGATATTGCTCAATATCAAATCCCCAGTACAATTTTGCCTTTGATGGCTGCTTGGTTTCTTTTATGTTCGACGCAAAACCTATTCTCGCCAATCTTCCCACGTTGCCCGGTGTGTATCGTATGCTCGATAGCAACGGAGATGTGTTGTATGTCGGCAAGGCCATCGATCTTAAACGGCGGGTCAGTCAATATTTCCAAAAAAGTGATTTATCGCCTCGCATTGCTTTGATGGTGAAACAAATCGCCGCCATCGAAACCACGGTTGTACGCAATGAAGTCGAAGCTTTGGTACTTGAAAACAATCTCATCAAATCCTTGGCGCCCAAGTACAACATTTTATTCCGCGACGACAAATCCTATCCTTACTTGCAATTTTCTCCCCACGCCTACCCACAACTCAGTTTGTATCGTGGCGCATTACAGCAAGGGCGATACTTCGGCCCCTACCCAAATGGCCAAGCAGTACGCGAGGCGATTCATATTTTGCAACGCGTATTTCGCTTGCGAACGTGCGAAGACACTGTGTTTCATCATCGCTCACGGCCTTGTTTACTGTATCAAATCAAGCGGTGTTCTGGCCCATGTGTCGATGCCATCAGCCAAGCGCAATATCAACAAGATGTGCAACGCGCTGTCGCTTTTTTACAAGGCCGCACTCACGATGTGCTGTCCAGTTTAGAAAAAGACATGCAAGCCGCCAGTGCCGCGTGGGAATTTGAACAAGCCGCCACATTGCGCGACCAAATCCAAGCCTTAGCCAGACTGCAAGATACACAGTATGTCAGCAGCACCGCCAACACAACCGATGCAGATGTAATCACCATCGCCCAAAGTCATGATCTAGTTTGTGTCAATTTAGTGATGATTCGTGGGGGAAGGCATGTCGGTGATCGCAGCTTATTCCCAGAAAATAGCCAGCAATGGGAACCTGAAGCCATTTTAGAAGCCTTTGTTTTGCAGCATTACGGTGGACAGCCTGTGCCGCCCTTGTTGATCTGTGAATATTCGATCAACGTCAGTGTGGTCAGTTTATTAGCACAGCAAGCCGACAAAGCGGTACGGGTGGTGCAACCACAGCAGGGCGAAATGCAGCGATGGCTGGAAATGTCACAGAAAAATGCCACACTCGCCCTCAGTCAACGCCACAACTTGGCACAACAACAAGGTTTACGCTTAACCGCTCTCAGTGAAGTCAGTGGGATTGAGCCGCTGCAACGTGTAGAGTGTTTCGATATTTCTCATACCCAAGGTGAAGCGACGGTGGCATCGTGTGTGGTGTACGACCACGGTGCCATGCAACCGAGCCAATACCGGCGCTATCATATTGAAGGGATTGTCGGCGGTGATGATTATGCGGCGATGCGACAAGTGTTATCGCGGCGTTATGAGAAAACTGTCGCAGGCGAGGCCGCCACGCCTGATATTGTCCTGATTGATGGTGGGCAGGGGCAAGTGAATGTGGCAAAGCAGGTATTAGAAGAATTGGGATTGAGTCATATCCCGATCATCGGAGTCGCAAAAGGAGAAGGCCGGCGCCCAGGTTGTGAAACACTGATACTAGACTATGCGGCAAAATCGGTACAATTGGGCAAAAATCATCCCGCTTTGCATTTGATCCAAACCATTCGCGACGAGGCACACCGCTTTGCCATCACCGGCCACCGCCAACGGCGTAACAAAGCGCGGGTGCAATCTCGATTGGAAGATATCGAGGGAATCGGCAGTCGCCGCCGACAACGGTTATTGGCCCATTTTGGTGGATTGCGTGGGGTGATGGCGGCGAGTATCGAGGATATTGCCAAAGTTGAAGGCATGAGCCGTAAATTGGCCGAGCGCGTTTACTATGCCTTGCATCCTGATGCACCGCCAACTTTTTCTTGTTAACCCTAATTAAAAATTGTGAATTTTCATGCCGTTTAATCTTCCGATCTTTTTAACTTGGCTGCGCGTTGCACTCATTCCCGTTTTTGTGGCGCTGTTTTATTGGCCTGAACCGATACTTGCTGGGGAAATGCGTAATACCCTTGCCGCGCTGATCTTTGCCCTTGCTGCGATAACAGATTGGTTAGATGGTTTTCTGGCGCGCCGATGGGGGCAAACCTCGGCATTTGGGGCTTTTCTCGATCCTGTCGCTGATAAATTGATTGTGGCAGCGGCATTGATTCTGTTAGTTGAGCTGGGCCGCACGTCGGGATGGTTGGCGATGATTATCATTGGTCGTGAGATTACGATTTCGGCCTTGCGTGAGTGGATGGCACAGTTAGGTGCGCATCGCAGCGTGGCAGTGGCTTATATTGGTAAGTTAAAAACCACGGCGCAGATGGTGGCCATTTTGTTATTGCTGTATGCACAACCGCTGATTCCGGGCCTCGATCCCTTTTTATTTGGAAATGGTTTAATGGTTGTAGCGGCAATTTTGACTTTGTGGTCAATGGTTTACTATCTCAAAATGGCAGCAGAGCAGTTTCGGCGTTAAAAAAGTTGCAACAGAGTGCTTGACAGCAGATAGAGAGTGTTTATAATACACGTCTCTCGCACAAACGAATGTGCAGACAGCAAAGCGGGAATAGCTCAGTTGGTAGAGCGCAACCTTGCCAAGGTTGAGGTCGCGAGTTCGAGCCTCGTTTCCCGCTCCA
>NZ_ATVC01000081.1 GCF_000420525.1 Aquaspirillum serpens DSM 68 | reverse complement strand
GTGACCAGATTGTATTTCACTTTCAGGCTTGGCAGTTTCAGCTCTTTTTTCAGTGCTTCAACCACTTTCAGCTGCAAGTCGTGGGAGTAACCAATCGGCTGGGAAGGATCGTTCCCGAGGTAGGAGAACGGAATCGAGGCATCGCGGTGACCCAAGACGATGGTGCCCGAGTCTTTGATTTTTTTCAGTGTACCGGTGTATTCAGCTGCTAATGCTGGCGTGGATAACAAAGCCGCAGCGACAGCAGCACCGATCAGACGAACAGAAAAATAACGCATGGGTAAGACTCCTGACGTGAGTGATGAACAAAGCTTAACACGAGCTGTTTTTGTGGGGTCAATTCATTTTTAATAGCAGCTGGTGATCACAAACGAAAGCGCTGCAACATAATTCACCTGATTTGCCGCCTTTTCGCTTTCGTGTTAAAACAAAGCCCCAAAATTTTGTCAGTTTGGTTGCCACTATGAATCGTTTGCCTCGTCACGAAGAAATTCTCAAGCTTGTCCGTGCTAGTGGCTTTATGCCCATTGAAGAACTCGCCCGCCGCTTAGATGTGACGCCCCAAACCATTCGCCGTGATATCAATCAACTGTCGGAAGAAAACCTCCTGCGGCGTTTTCACGGTGGGGCGGCGCTGGGGCCGAGCGTAGAAAATGAAGAATACGCCACCCGCAAAGTCAAAAACCAAAACGAAAAGACCCGCATTGCTGAATTATTAGCAGAACATATCCCCGATGATGCCTCTTTATTTATGAACATTGGCACGACCATCGAAGCGGTGGCG
Source organism: Aquaspirillum serpens DSM 68 (assembly GCF_000420525.1). Taxonomy (GTDB): domain Bacteria; phylum Pseudomonadota; class Gammaproteobacteria; order Burkholderiales; family Aquaspirillaceae; genus Aquaspirillum; species Aquaspirillum serpens. Next base: position 8,223 of record NZ_ATVC01000081.1, on the reverse strand, counting down.
AAAGCCTTAATTGTACGGCATCAACATCTGCGGGTGATTACCAACAATATCCACGTTGCATCCATCCTGACACGACGGCCCGATTTTGAGGTGATTATCACCGGCGGCGTGGTGCGACCGAAAGACGGTGGTATCACGGGGGTGGCAACCTTAGACATGATTGAACAGTTCAAGGTAGATTATGCCATTGTGGGTGCCTCAGGCATCGACAGCGATGGCACCTTGCTCGACTATGACTATCGCGAAGTGCGGGCGGCAAAAGCGATGATGAAAAATGCCCGCCAAAAATGGTTGGTGGCAGATTCCAGTAAATTTGGTCGCAATGCAATGATGAAGCTCTGTCATATCGGTGAACTCAATGCGCTGTTTACCGATGACTACCCGCCTCCTGAGCTATTACCGATGTTGCAAGAACATAATGTGCGGGTTTATGTGCCAGGGCAAACACTGGAAACCCTCGACGACGAGGATTAAACTGAGTCGTTTTTGGGTGGTTTATGTCCTCTCGTCTTGCTCATGTTCATCCTTTCCATGTGATGGCGATTTTAGCGCGCGCACAACAGCTAGCCGCCGCCGGCCATGACGTGATTCATATGGAAGTCGGCGAACCCGATTTCCCAACCCCTGCCCCAATTGTCGAAGCAGGCCGCCAAGCCCTTGCCGACGGTAAAACCTTCTATACCCCTGCCTTGGGGATTCCAGCGTTGCGGGAAGCGATTGCAGCGTTTTATCAACAACGCTACGGCGTTACCGTATCGCCACGACGCATTGCGGTGACCACCGGTGCCTCGGGCGCGTTGCTGTTAACGCTGTCAGCCTTATTAGCTGCCGGCGACAGTGTGTTACTACCTGATCCCACCTACCCATGTAACCGCCATCTGGTCAGTCTATTAGATGCCGAACCCCTCTCGGTAGCGGTGGGGCCAGACACGCAATACCAACTCAATGCACAACATATCGCCGCACATTGGCAAGCCAATACCGTGGCGGCGATGATTGCTTCACCAGCCAATCCAACGGGGACTTTGATCAGTCCGACTGAACTTGCCGCTTTGTATGGTGCAGTCAAAGCACAGGGTAGGCAGTTGATTGTGGATGAGATTTACCACGGCCTGACTTATGGCATGGATGCCACGACCGCGCTGGCGTGTGCTGATGATATTTGGGTGATTAACAGCTTCTCGAAGTATTTCCAAATGACCGGTTGGCGTTTGGGGTGGTTGGTGATTCCGGAGGCGTATATCGATGCGGTAGAACGGGTGGCGCAAAACGTGTTTTTATCTGCCCCGACACCAGCACAATATGCGGCGCTGGCGGCTTTTACACCACAAACCATTGCATTACTTGAAGAACGGCGGCAAGTGTTCCATCAACGCCGTGATGTGCTGCTGGCGGCGTTTTCTGAGATTGGCTTCCGCTTCCCGACTCAGCCACAAGGGGCATTTTATGCCTATGCCGATGTGTCTGATTTGTGTGACAACAGTGCCACACTGGCAGCGAATTTGTTAGAACACACTCACGTTGCGCTCACCCCAGGCAAGGATTTCGGCCAACACGGGGCGACACAACATTTACGTTTGGCTTATACCTGCGATGAGGCGCGTATTCGCCAAGCCGCAGCGCGTATTGGCGAATATTTGCAACGGCAACGTTAAGCAAAGGTTTCTGCGTCAACAAACCGTCCTGCCGCAGCGTCTTTTGCTGAGAGCTGCGGCACGATATCACTCGGCAACTGCCAATCAATCGCCAAATCAGGGTCATTCCAAATAATCGAGCGCTCGTGTTCCGGTGCCCAATAATCGGTGGTTTTGTAGAGAAACTCGGCATAGTCCGACAACACCACAAAACCGTGAGCAAACCCCTCGGGAATCCATAATTGGTGTTTGTTCTCTGCCGATAAACGAACGGCAACCGATTGGCCAAACGTGGGCGAGCTGCGGCGTAAATCAACCGCAACGTCGATCACCTCACCCACTGTAACTCGCACCAATTTGCCCTGTGCTTGTTGAATTTGATAGTGCAAACCACGCAACACCCCACGCGCCGACCGTGAGTGGTTATCTTGCACAAAATCAGCTTTTACCCCTGTTAATTCTGTAAAACGACGGGCGTTAAAGCTTTCAAAGAAAAACCCTCGGGCATCACCGAACACCGTGGGTTCTAATAGTTTGACTTCAGGAATCGCGGTATCAAGACACTTCACTTTAAAGCCTTTTCCATCATTAAATAGGGTTGCCCACCAAGGCGAGCGGTTTTGAATCCTGCCGCACGATACAACGCTCGCGCCCGTCGGTTATCGGGACGCACTTCTAAAATTAATTTTGAAGCACCACAAGCCCGCCCAGCCTCGGCGACCGCTTCAAGTAAACGGCGGCCAATCCCTTTACCACGCCAATCGGGAAGCACCGATAAATCGTGCACATTGATCGTGGGCGCACCGGCAAAGCTAGAAAAGCCAAGAAAACATAACGCTGCCCCGACAATGTCATCTTGTTGGCAGGCGAGCAGGGTAAAGGTCGAGGGATGTTGGCGGAGTGCAGGAATCAACTGCTGTCGTGCCTGCTCAGACAACCCCTTGCCCCCGCCCATTGGGTCTTGGGCATAGGCCTCGGTCAAGGCAAGAATCGCCTCGGCATCTCGGGGGTTGTCTAAATCTGCCACACGAATCACGGTGGACTCGGACATCAGTTCACCAAATCGATTTCGTTTTCAATCAGTTGGGCGAAGGTTTCACGTTGTCGAATCAAACGCATTTCTTCACCATGAACTAACACTTCGGCGGCTCGAGGGCGGGTGTTGTAGTTGGAGCTCATAGTGAAACCATAAGCCCCCGCCGACATCACTGCCAATAAATCACCGGCTTGCACTGCCAATTCGCGGTTTTTACCAAGGAAATCGCCCGACTCGCACACCGGCCCCACCACATCGGCCAACTGTGGCGTTTGCTCAGGACGTGGGGTAACCGGTTGAATATCGTGCCACGCATCATACAAAGCAGGCCGCGCCAAATCGTTCATTGCCGCATCGACAATCACAAAGGTTTTACCATCACCTTGCTTGATAAATTCCACTTCAGTTAACAACACACCGGCATTGCCAACCAGAGAACGTCCAGGTTCCATCAACAGCTGTAATGAACGGCCAGCCAAACGCGAGGCCACAGCTTGGGCATAGGCGTGTAGATCGGGTGGTGTTTCCTCACGGTAGCGAATCCCCACGCCGCCACCAATATCAACATGGTGCAGCACAATGCCTTCGGCGGCTAATTGATCGACCAAGACAAGTAAACGGTCGAGGGCATCTAATAGTGGCGACAATTCAGTCAATTGCGAACCAATATGGCAATCAATACCCACAACATCCAAATGTGACAGGCTGGCGGCATGGCGATAGCAGGGCAAAGCTTCTTCCCAACGGATGCCAAATTTATTGTCTTTTAAGCCGGTGGAAATATAGGGGTGGGTTTTCGCATCAACATTTGGATTCACGCGCAGGCTAATAGGAGCGCGGACATCTAATGAGGCTGCCACAGCGTTGAGACGATCTAATTCTGTCGGCGATTCGACATTAAAGCAGAAAATCCCTGCTTCTAAGGCACGGCGCATTTCTGCTTCGGTTTTACCTACGCCAGAGAACACGATTTTTTTCGGATCACCGCCAATTGCCAATACCCGTTCTAGCTCACCACCAGACACAATATCAAAACCGGCACCTAAACGAGCAAAGTGTCGCAGCAGGGATAAGTTAGAATTCGCCTTGATGGCATAGCAAATCAGCGGATTGAGCGCGGCAAAAGCCTGTTGATAGCTTGAGAAAGCGTCAGTCAGGGCAGCACTGGAATAGACATAACATGGAGTGCCAAATTCTGCTGCCACACGAGTCAGGGGAAGTTGTTCGACGGTCAGTACACCGTCGCGATAATCAATAGCAGACACGGATATTTCCTGAGCAAAACTAGGGTTGTGAAGAGGTGGCCGCCGTTGGCGTGGTTGACGCCTTAGGCAAAAACAGCGGCCCTTTATAACCACAGGCTGTCAGTAAACTGACAAGCACCAAACAAGCAAGCAGTGGGCGCATGGTAGAACCGAGCAAAATCGCGATAGTATCACCAAATTGGCCAAGGCTTTGGCTGTGACAACGAGAAAGACCATGACTGAAAGTGAATTTTTAGACCGTGCTGAACAGATTTTTCAGCACATTCAAAACGTGTTAGATCAAGCTGAAAGCGATATCGAGGTGACCAATAAAGGGGCTGTTTTAGAATTGGAATTTAACGATGGCAGTCAAATCATTCTCAACCGCCACGCACCCAATCAAGAGTTGTGGATTGCCGCACGCAGCGGAGGTTTTCACTTTCACTGGCACAATGAAACTTGGTGTGATACCCGTGATGGGGTGGCGTTTTATGACCGTCTAATTGGGTTAATCGAAGCCGCCTGTGGCGAGACCGTGTCGTTCTAGTGGCGTGGTTAGATCTGTGGCTGCAACAATGGGGATTATGGGGGCTGACGCTCTCGGCTTTCGTATCAGCCACTGTATTACCGGGTAACTCCGAGCTGTTTTTGCTGTGGTATCTAAAACAACTGCCAACTCAGTGGGGGATCGCCGTCCTGTGTGCCAGCCTTGGCAACAGTTTGGGCGGTTTGACCAATGTGGTATTGGGCCGTTGTTTACCGTCACGGCAAACCCTACAACCACGCGCTCAAGCATGGTTGCAACGCTATGGTGCGGCGGCATTGTTACTGTCGTGGCTGCCACTGGTAGGCGATGCCTTATGTGTGGCGGCAGGGTGGTTGCGCCTACCGTGGTGGTCGGTGGTCTTTTTTTTATGTGTGGGTAAAACGCTGCGCTATCTTTTGCTGGCGTTGCCCTTTGTGCTGTTGTAGCCGAAAAACACTCGGTTTCTTTTGGGATCAGGCATGTCTCAAGCGACTCATGGCCATGTAGCGCGGAAGCGTTTTGGTCAAAACTTTTTGAATAACCCACAAGTGATTGACGATATCGTCAATGCGGTTAACCCTCGACCCGATTCGGTAGTGGTGGAAATTGGCCCCGGTTTGGGGGCGTTAACCGAACCGCTGTTGCAGCGCGTGACCCATCTGCATGTGGTCGAGCTTGATCGCGATTTGATTGCTCGCTTGCGTAAACGGTGGCCGGCGGAACGATTGACAGTGCATGAAGGCGATGCTTTGCGCTTTGACTTCGGCACCATCGCACCGCGTTACAAAATTGTCGGTAACCTACCGTACAACATCTCAACCCCACTGTTATTTCATTTGGCGACCTTTGCCGACCAAGTAGAAGACATGCACTTTATGTTGCAAAAGGAAGTGGTCGAGCGGATGGTGGCAGAACCGGGCTGTGCCGATTATGGCCGCTTGGGGTTGATGTTGCAGTATTACTTCTCGATGGAAAAATTGTTGGATGTGCCGCCCGGGTGTTTTAGCCCACCGCCGAAGGTTGATTCAGCAGTGGTGCGCTTAATTCCATATCAAACTTTGCCTTATCCGGCACAGGATGTCGCGGTATTAAGCCAACTACTCACCGAGGCCTTCAGCCAGCGGCGCAAAACCATACGCAATACCCTACGTGGATGGTTTGATGAAACAACCTTGGTCAACCAAGGGATTGATCCGAGCTGGCGGCCAGAAAACCTGACCCTAGCGCAATATGTTGCACTGGCAAACTTTGCCGTCGATCACGGCCACAAGCCGAATAAGTGAGGATTTGTATGATACGTTTTGTTGATGTGCACAAATGGTATGGCGATAAATTGCATGTGCTCAATGGCATCAATTTAGAAGTGCAACAAGGTGAAGTGGTGGTGGTGTGTGGCCCGTCGGGCTCGGGGAAATCGACCCTCATTCGATGCGTCAATCAGCTTGAACCGATCACATCTGGCGAGCTATGGGTCAATGGTCATAATGTGCACGACCCCAAAACCAATCTCAACGCGTTGCGTGCCGAGGTCGGGTTTGTTTTTCAACACTTCAACTTATATCCGCACTTGTCAGTGATGGATAACATCACGCTTGCCCCGATTAAAGTACGCAAAACTGATGTCAAACAAGCACAACAAGAAGCCGTGGCGTTGTTAGAAAAAGTTGGGCTGGCGCATAAAAAAGACGCCTTCCCCTCTGAATTGTCCGGTGGACAACAACAACGGGTGGCGATTGCACGCGGCTTGGCAATGAAACCGAAGGTGATGCTGTTTGATGAACCAACCTCGGCACTCGATCCGGAAATGATTGGCGAAGTGTTAAAAGTGATGAAGGATTTGGCCGAATCGGGTATGACCATGATGTGTGTGACCCATGAAATGGGCTTTGCGCGTGAAGTGGCTGATCGGGTGATTTTTATTGATCACGGTCAGATTCTTGAACAAGGCAAACCAGAACATTTCTTCTCGGCACCACAACACGACCGTACTAAACAATTCTTGAAGCAGGTTTTATCCCCAATGCACGGGGCAGCCTAAGACCTCGGTGGCAGAGAGATCGCCAACGGCCATCTCCTGCCACACCTTCAGCTTAGCTCAGCCAAAAATCTTGCCGGTGGCAGTGTTGCTGCAAAATGCGTTGGAAATGGCCAGGGTCTTTGGCAAAGGTCAGTTCCCCTGCTTGTGGGCAGTGGAAATCTAACAAGCGCGACGTCCAAAACCGAATTGCTGCTGCACGCAACATCAACGGCCATGCCGCCACTTCAGTCGCTTGTAATGGCCGCACGGCTTGATAGGCGGCCAACATGGCACGGGCACGCTCAGCATCAATATCACCGTCTGGCAAACTACACCAATCGTTGACCGCAATGGCGAGGTCATACAACCAAGCATCATCACAGGCATAGTAAAAATCAATAAAGCCGCTGATGTGATCGCCATCGAACAACACATTATCGCGGAACAAATCGGCGTGAACGACGCCACGCGGCAAGTCGGCAAACGATTGCTGTTGCTGTAAGGCCAATTCGCGTTGTAACAAGGCAACCTCATCCGCCGGCATAAACGGATACACCCGTTCTGCTGTCCGCTGCCACCAATCTAAGCCTCGAGGATTGCTCATGTGGCCGGTGAAAGTTTGTCCAGACACATGCATCTTTGCCATGGTCGTGGCGACTTGGGCGCAATGTGAGGCATTCGGTGTGGTAAGGTCACGGCCAGCCAAACAGGCCACCAAACAGGCCGGCTTATCACACAACAGACTGGCCAACTGTCCCTCTTGATCGGCGATAGGGGCCGCCACGGCCACGCCATGCTCGGCGAGGTGTTTCATTAAATCGAGGTAGTAGGGTAGCTCATCAAGTTGCAACACCTCGAACAAGGTCAACACATAGCGGCCTTGTTCGGTGGTGACAAAATAATTGGTGTTGGTCACGCCGGCGGCGATACCTTTGAGGTCAATTAAGGCGCCAAGGGAATAGCGAGAGAGCCAAGCGACAAGCGCTTCGGGGGTAACAGTGGTATAGACAGACATGAATACACTCAAAAACGGATGAGAACCCAACGCGGAATCACCATTCGATCGCCGCGATGATCAAAACGCTTCATTTGGCCACTGCCATCTTCATCGTAGAGGTAGTAAGGTTCGCCGATAGGCGGCGTAACCCTGACCATATACAGTTGGCCATTAACGCGATATTCCTCAACGGTACCCGATTCGTTCTTGGTAATTCGCACTTCGGGTTCAACGCCAACACCATCATCGATCAGATGCGTTGGGGGCGGGGGAACATCGGCTTTCGCTCTCGCCTCTGGTTGAACAGCCCAAGCGGACAACGGCAGGCATAACAATAAAGACAATAGCAGGCGACGCATCGGCCTCTCCTCGGGTAATGTCGGTTCACCATCACCGACATATTGATGATGGCAGTTTCCTGTTGATGGGAAATGTAGCAGACGCGTCAAATGACAGGTCGCACCCGCCTATTGTACCGCTTGCAGCGCATGCCGTCTTAATCGACCACCACTTGATTGCGACCTTGCGTTTTGGCGTGGTATAGCGCGATGTCGGCACGGGCTAATAAGGTTTCTGCAAGTTCGCCAAGGTGTTGACATCCTCCCCGCCCTAAAGAGCGGGGATTCCTACGGCGCTTTGGGCTGGGTTAGCCTAAAGTCACTTCGGCGGGTTCCTGCTGCTGGTGGCATTACGGCACCACTCACTTCACAGGCGAACTGGGTATGTCCTACCCTTTTGTTGTTTATGCGGCAGCTAAGATAGCTTGGCC
>NZ_ATVC01000080.1 GCF_000420525.1 Aquaspirillum serpens DSM 68 | reverse complement strand
CTTTAACGCTATTCCGACAGCAATTCCGGTGATTGAGCAAAGAGACGTTTGAAGATGTAATCGTTCTTCGGGTCGAGCAATGGCAACATGGTTGGGGTACGGATTCGGAGTGATACGGATGATTATAGTAGGGTGGATAAACGTAGTGCATCCACCCAAAACAATCATTGAGCAGTCAAATTAGGATGGTGGGGCACAAAATTGGCGGATGGGTATGGCGATGCAGTCAGTAGGCACAAAACCCGTGCACGCTACGGGTTTGGCGGATGCGCTGCGCTTATCCGCCCTACGGGGGGTCAGGCTTCGAAAATATCTTCAATAGCCAGCCACATTGTAGCCGGCGTGGATTCGTCCTGATACCAGCCCAGTGGTGGATAAATCGCTGTGGCACTGACTATCGTCTATGCCTTAGGTTTCGACTAAGCGCAGTGCATGTTGTTGTAGATGCTCAAAGAAAGCATCGCGAGGCAGGGGACGGCTAAATAAGTAACCTTGGCCGATATCACACGCCAGTTGATTTAACACTTCCAAATCGCTCTGGTGTTCGATGCCTTCGGCCACTACGGTTAAACCCAGCTCACGACCCAGCGCCAAAATTGAACGCACTGTGGCACAGGCATCGGGGCTGTCGGACATGCCATGAATAAAGGCACGGTCGATTTTGATGGTGTTGACCGTCAATTTTTGTAGATAAGCCAAACTCGAATAGCCGGTGCCAAAGTCGTCCACGGCTAATGTCACGCCCAATTCGCGTAACCGTTGCAGCTCACGCAAAGCGTAATCCACATCCTGCATGATGGCGCTCTCGGTGATTTCGAGTTCGAGTTGGGTGGCAGGAAAATGGCTGTCTTGCAAAATTGAAGCCACTTCTTCCGCTAAAGAACGGCCATTGGCGCGCGCCAAGTCGAGTTGGCGGGCAGAGACATTCACCGCAATATTCAGCGACTGGCCGCAAGCAATTTCCCACGCGTGAGCATCGTCAATGGCACGGCGAATTGCCCATAAACCGATGGCATCAATCATGCCGGTTTCTTCCGCCAAGCTCACAAACTGCCCCGGTGGGACTAAACCCCGCTCGGGATGGCGCCAACGCAATAGTGCTTCTGCCCCGACAATACAACCGTGGCGCAAATCGACTTTTGGCTGATAAAACAGCTCGAGTTCATCGCGTTCAAGGGCGTGTCGTAATTCCGACTCTAAACTTTGCCTTTCGGCGACAAAAGCCTCTTGTTTAGGCTGGTAAGTTTGACAGGTGAAGCAGCTACCGGTGGGGCAGAAAGACAAGGCCAATGCTGCGCGGCGCAACAAGGTCGCGGATAAATTTCCATCCTCTGGCAGGCGCACGCTGCCCGCCCGCGCAATCAATAACAACTCATAATTGCGGATATATAAAGGCCGACATAGCACGTCTTCTAACCAATGCAATTGATGGCATACCATTTCCGGCAACACCACAATAAACTCAGCGCCCCCCCAATACGCCACAAAGCCGTCGCGCAGCTCTATCGCATCTTGTAGCCGTAAACCAAGCTCGCGCAAAATGCGTTCGCCGAAGTCATAGCCCTCTAAGGCATCTAACCTGCGGTGGCCTTCTAAAGACAACAAAAATAGGCGATACAGTGGGCAATCGGGGGTGGTGAGTAGGGTATCTAAGTGGTCGATAAAAGCAGTGCGGTTGGGCAGGGCGGTCACTGGATCGTGGCTGGCCATATACGCCAAGCGCCGTTTGCGCTCTAACAACTGTCCGGTGCGTTCGACCACCAATTCTTCTAGGCGCGCATTTTGGCGTTGTCGCTCGCGATAGAGGGCGCGGACTTCGAGCTGATTGTGAATTCTTAATAAAACTTCGTAGGGCTCAAACGGCTTGGTAACAAAATCGCGTGCGCCATACTCTAGGGCTTTCAGGCGGGTTTCATTGTCGTTTTGGGCGGTCAACACCAACACCGGCAAATAATCCTCCTCGCCTTGGTGTTGTTGTAATAACTGCATCACACCATAGCCATCTAAGTACGGCATTCTGATGTCGAGCAAGATCAAATCGAAAGCCTGTCTTTGATGACGTGGTAAGACTTGTCGCGGGTCGCTTTCACTTTCCACCCGATCATAGCCAGCATCTTCTAATATCGCCTCTAATAAAGCGATATTGGCTAGGTTGTCATCAACAATCAGAATCCGCGAGTGGAGATAGGGTTGGCGTAGTTGGGACATAGTCGATTCAATCGGTTAATGTTCAGCCACCGGCAATGGGGTTGTGGTTGAGTAATTGGTTAATCGTGGCTAAGAGATGTGGAATATCAACCGGTTTGGTCAAATAAGCACTAAATGGGCTGTATGATTTTTTATGTTGGAACATGGCATTGGCTGTCAGTGCCACCAAAGGAATACGCCGTAATTGAGGATCGTTTTTACAGTGTTCTGCTGCTTCTTGTCCACTCATTTTAGGTAGATTCAAGTCTATCAGCATCAAATCGGGTTGTCTTTCTCGCGCTAACGCCAAACCCGACTCCGCATCAACCGCGCTTATCAGTTGCCAATCGGCTTGTTCGTGGAACACTTCTTCTAACAAAGCCAAATTCGCTGGATTGTCTTCGATATACAGAATGGTTTGTGCTTTGGCCGTTACAGCGGCAGGGTAGGAGGTTTGGGAGGGGGACGGTTGGCTATGCACCGCTTGGGTTTGGGCCGCCACCGGAAAACGTAGCCAAAAACGGCTACCTAGGCCTTCTTCACTCTCAAAGCCAATGTCACCGCCCATCAACTCCATCAGGCGGCGGGTTAATACCAAACCAATTCCACTGCCTTCAATCGCGGTGTGGTTGTAACCGAGACGGTTAAAAGGTTGGAATAATTCACGATGGCGGCTACGAGGAATGCCGACGCCGTTATCTTGCACGGTAATAACAAGCTGTTGACCAACCGGTTGCGCCGATACGGTGACCGTGCCTTGTGGGCGGTTATATTTAATCGCGTTCGATAATAAATTCAGCAGCGCTTGTCGTGCCCGTGCCGCATCGGCATGAATCATTGGCAATAGCATCAATTGGCTTTGGTCTTGTAGCGTAACGCCAACGCGCTCGGCCAAGGGTTGGGCCAGTTCAAGACTTTCTTCAATCACGGTGCGCGCCGAGACAGTAGAGAGGGTCAGTGCCATCCGCCCCGACTCCACACGACTCAAATCCAAGACTTCATTGATTAACGACAACAGGTGATGACCAGCTTTGAGAATGTGTTCAACTTGAGCGTTTTGTCGTTCATTTAACGGCGAAGTCCGGCTATTTTTCAGCACCTGCGCAAAGCCCAAGATGGCGTTTAATGGCGTGCGCAGCTCGTGGCTCATATTCGACAAAAAATCGCTTTTTGCCTGATTGGCTTTTTCTGCTTCATCACGGGCGGCAGCTAAGGCCGCCTCGCGTGACTCATAGGCCACTCGATCGCCTTCGCGCAACACCAATAAAGTGTTGCGTTCACGGGTGAGAGCATCGATTTGCGCTTGTGCTTGTGTTAAAGCCGCTTGTAGCGTTTCGGGGGAAAGCGGTGTTCCAGACATCAATACGCACACCTAAAAGCAGGGACAGCAGGATTAAATAAAAGATTCTTGTGTTGTGAGATAACGCCATTGGCCGGCGGGTAGGTCACCCAGCAAAATTTTGCCGATACGGATGCGCTTGAGGCCAACCACTTGCAAGCCGACTAATTCGCACATGCGGCGGATTTGTCGTTTTTTGCCTTCTTTCAGAATAAAGCGCAACTGATCGCGGTTTTGCCACCAAACTTTCGCCGGTAACAAAGCTTCGCCGTCGAGGCTTAAACCGTGGTTGAGCAAACGCAAACCTTCAGCAGATAACCGCCCACTGACACGCACTAAGTATTCTTTTTCGACTTCGGAATCTTCCGCAATAATCTGTCGCGCAATCCGACCATCTTGGGTCAACACCAATAAGCCCACTGAATCGATATCAAGACGGCCAGCAGGGGCAAGGCCACGCAGATGATCGCGCTGGAAACGAACGGGAGCTTGGTCTTCTGCCCAACGGTTTTCTGGTCGCAATAAGACAACCGCCGGCTGATAGCCGTCCTCGGCTTGGGCAGAGACATAGCCGACGGGTTTATTGAGTAAAAAGGTGACTCGGGAAGCTTGCGCTTCTTGGGCGGCACGTTGCAGTTCGATTTTTTGGTGCGGCAAGACGCGGCTGCCAAGTTCACTGACCACAACGCCATCCACTTTTACCCACCCTTTGGCGATATAGCTGTCTGCTTCACGACGTGAACACAAACCACGTTGGGCCATCAGTTTAGATAAGCGGATGGATTCTGAGTTAGGAGGGGTTTTATCAAACATTTTCAGCCTGTATCCGACGAGCGTAGAGGAAAAATTCACGATTGCCATCGCCGCCGGCAATAGGGCTGGCGAAATAATCGACACAATGCAAACCGTGTTCAGCCGCACATTGTCGGATTTTCTGCTCAACCTGTGGGTATAAATTGGCATTGCGCACAATTCCACCCCCACCCAACCCTTCCCGCCCGACCTCAAATTGAGGTTTCACCAGTAGTAAAGCGATGGCATCAGGGTGCAGCAACCGCGCAATGGCCGGTAGCACTAAGGTTAAGGAAATAAACGATACATCACACACGGCCACGTCAAATAGCTGGCCGCCATTGGCGGCGATTAAGGCGGTTTCGTCAGGGGCTCGCGCATTAACACCTTCAAACAGCGTCACGCGAGGATCAGCCAACAACCGCGCTGCCAGTTGCCCATGCCCTACATCAATCCCCACCACTTGCTTGGCACCGTGTTGCAATAAACAATCGGTAAAGCCGCCGGTGGAAATACCGACATCTAGCGCAGCATAGCCAGTCACAACAAGGCCACAATGCGCCAAGGCACCTGCCAATTTCAAACCGCCCCGCGAGACATAGCGGTCGGCTTCACTGGCCTGCACCACCAGTTCTGCTGTGGCTGGCACTTTACTGCTGGCTTTATCAATCAATTTGTCTGCTGCCTGTCCCACTCTCAGCCAGACCCGCCCTTCATCAATCAAGCGTTGGGCAGCACTGCGGGTAGTCGCCAGCCCTCGTTCCACCAACACCTTATCTGCTCGTTCCATAACCCGGCCTCGTTCAAAGCAGCAATTATAAACGGCGGCGGTATTGGATGGCCTCGGCAAGATGGCGACGGTCGATATCGCGGTGTAACTCCAGATCGGCCAAGGTACGCGCCACACGTAAAATGCGATGGTAGGCACGAGCCGATAAATCTAATCGTCGCGCTGCATCATTTAAAAACTCACGACAGTTATCGCTTAAAGCGCAATGTTGATCGAGGTCGTTACCGTGTAATTCGCTGTTTGATTTCCCTTGCCGAGTCAGCTGTGATTGCCATGCTTGCTCGACGCGCTGTCGCACCTCTTCACTGCTGCTGCCATTGGCGCGACTACTGAGGGCTTCTGGTGGCACGCTTGGCACTTCAATAGCCAAATCAATCCGATCTAAGAGCGGGCCAGATAACCGCGCTCGATAACGGCTCACCTGTTCCGGCGTGCAGGTGCAAGCGCGGGTGGCATGTCCCAAATAGCCGCAGGGGCAGGGGTTCATCGCGGCGACTAATTGGAATTGTGCTGGAAATTCTGCTTGGCGGGCTGCGCGTGAAATCAACACTTTGCCAGTTTCTAAAGGTTCGCGCAGCACTTCTAACACGCGGCGATCAAACTCGGGCAACTCATCTAAAAATAAGACGCCATGATGAGCGAGGCTGATTTCCCCCGGCCGTGGATCGGATCCTCCACCGACTAACGCCGCTGCCGAGATCGAGTGATGGGGCGCACGGAAACTCCGTAAACCAAAGCGTTTCACATCAAAACCAGAGGGGGAGAGCGATTGAATCGCTGCGGCTTCCAGTGCGCTATGTGCATCCAGTGGCGGCAAAATGCTAGGCAGGCGGCTGGCTAACATCGATTTTCCGGTACCAGGGGGGCCAATTAGTAATAGGCTGTGGCGACCTGCCGCCGCGACTTCGAGGGCGCGCCGTGCGGCAAATTGGCCTCGAACATCGGCTAAATCGGGATAGTGCTCACGTTCACCTTGGGTGCAGGCTTGAGCAAATGGCAGCGGTTGATGCCCTGCTAGAAAATCACACACCTGTTTTAAGGTGTCCGCAGCAAACACCGGTGCCTGATCGGCGAGGGCGGCTTCGGCGGCAGATGAACTGGGCAGCACCAAACGCCGCTTGGCTTTGGCTGCACCGAACGCAGCAGGAATTGCCCCTCGGATGGGCCGCAGTTCGCCCGTCAATCCCAACTCACCAGCAAATTCACAATCGGCTAAAGGCGTATCGGGTAATTGACCCGAAGCCACCAGAATACCGAGAGCAATCGCTAGGTCAAAGCGCCCAGAGCTTTTGGGTAAATCTGCTGGTGCCAGATTGACCGTGAGTCGAGCCGCAGGGAAATCAAAGCCAGAGGTTTGGATTGCCGCCCGTACCCGATCTCGGCTTTCTCGAACTTCGGTATCTGGCAAACCAACCAAGGTAAACGAAGGCAAACCATTGGCGAGATGCACTTCAACTTGAACAGAGGGGGCGTGAATGCCTGCTTGCGCCCGACTGTGAACCACGGCCAAGCGCATGGGATTACTCCTGAGAGGTCGTCGGCGGGGGATTGGTTGTTGGCTGTGCGGTGGCCAGTTGCGCCTCTAACTCAGCAATGCGTTGTTCTAGGCGCGTGAGGGTGGCGCGGGTATGGGCAAGGACTTCTTGTTGTACTTCAAATTCTTCACGGGTCACCAAATCCATTTTGCTAAAAGTGGCGCCCAACATGGCCCGCATATTTTTCTCAACATCTTTCACCGGACTGTTGGCCAGTGTTTCGCTGACCTTCTGGCTAATTTCTTCAAAGAGTTTTTGCGTCAACATGGTTGGCCCTTTCTAACAGGCTGAGAAACAAAGAAAACGAGATACCAGCAAGTGTAGCAAAATTCTTGCTGCATAACTTTTGCAAAATCGCGGTGTTAGCTTATTCACTTGTTGTGGCAAGGGAAAGATGGCGACTGATGTCATTGCTGTTGCCTATGCAATGAGCACAATGGGCAATCTATGCACTAATACGGTGCGCAATTTATAAACCATGCCGTGATTCGGGGCTTGCTACGCCACATGACAAAACAGCAGGCCATTCATCAACATTTAACAAGCCTTTGTTTATTAAGCAATAAATAAACTGGCATGATTCATGCCTAAGGCAAGATAGTCACAAAAGGGGCAGCCCTTACACACAATGTCCATTCGGGTTCACTGCAAGGAGTCAGTCATGAAACTCATCTCTGCCATTATTAAACCTTTTAAATTGGATGAGGTCCGCGAAGCCCTCGCCGCTGTTGGCGTGCAAGGTGTGACCGTTACCGAGGTAAAAGGGTTTGGACGGCAAAAAGGTCATACCGAGCTGTACCGTGGTGCGGAATATGTGGTGGATTTTCTGCCGAAAGTCAAAATTGAAATTGCCATCCGCGATGAGTTGTTAGATCAAGCCTTAGAAGCGATTGAACAAGGTGCGCATACCGGAAAAATCGGCGACGGCAAAATCTTTGTCTTTGAACTCGAACAAGTGGTACGGATCCGCACCGGTGAAACCGGCCCGGATGCCATCTAAAAGTTTTGCGAATCAGGGAGAACACAACATGAAAAGATGGCTTATGTCTGCCTTGTTGGCAGGGGCGGTTGGGTTTGCAACCCCCGTCTTTGCCGAGGAAAACACCGCTACTGCACCTGTGGTAGCGGCCACTGCCGAAGCACCTGCGGCGGCAACTGAAGCACCAGCAGCGGTAACACCGGAAGCACCGGCTGCTGCTGTTGCTACACCTGCTGCTGCCCCTGCCGAAGCAGCACCACCCGCACCAGAACCCAAATTAGACACCGGCAACACGGCTTGGATGTTGGTTGCGACTGCCTTAGTGTTGTTCATGACCTTGCCTGGCTTGGCTTTGTTCTACGGCGGTATGGTGCGGAAGAAAAACGTGTTGGCAACCCTGATGCAAAGCTTTGCCATCGCTTGCGTGGTCACTGTGTTGTGGTTTGCCTTTGGTTATAGCTTGGCCCTGACACCTGGCAATGGCTTCATCGGTGGTTTGGATAAAGCCTTTTTAAGTGGTGTGTCACTTGACTCGCTGGTAGGTACCGCAGGGGCAAATATTCCTGAGTCGGTGTTTGTGGTGTTCCAAATGACGTTTGCCATCATCACATGTGCACTGATTACCGGTGCGTTTGCTGAGCGGATGAAATTCTCGTCGATGCTGGTGTTCGTGGTGATTTGGATGTTCGCGGTATACGTCCCTGTGGCGCACTGGGTATGGGAACCGACTGGCTGGATGTTTGCTGATGGGGTGTTGGACTTTGCTGGCGGTACGGTGGTGCACATCAACGCCGGTGTGGCAGGTTTGGTAGCAGCCTTTGTCCTCGGTAAACGGGTCGGTTTTGGCCGCGAGGCCATGCCTCCCCACAACTTGGTCTTGACCCTGATTGGTGCTTCGATGTTGTGGGTGGGTTGGTTTGGTTTCAACGCTGGTTCGGCTTTAGAAGCCAATGGCCGCGCAGGGATGGCGATGTTGGTCACTCAAATTGCTGCCGGTGCTGCTGCGGTGGCGTGGATGTTGGCTGAATGGGTAGTGAAGAAAAAGCCTTCGCTGTTGGGGATTGCTTCCGGTGCGGTGGCTGGTTTGGTGGCGATTACCCCTGCCGCAGGTTTTGTTGACCCTAAAGGCGCGTTGATTCTGGGTCTGATTTCTGGTGTGGCATGTTACTGGGGTGCTACTGGTCTGAAACACATGCTCGGCTACGATGATTCTTTAGATGCCTTTGGTGTGCACGGTGTGGGCGGTATCTTAGGTTCGATTTTGGTCGGTGTGTTGGCGGTGCCTGAAATTGGTGGGGTCGAGGGCAGTGTAGTGACACAAACTGTTGCTACCTTAGCCACAATGGCCTACACCTTGGTAGTAACTTTCGTGATCCTCAAAGGGATTGATATGGTCATGGGTCTGCGTGTGACGGAAGAGGAAGAACGCGAAGGTTTGGATGTGGTGTTACACGGCGAGCGTATCGACTGATTGAATTCTCTAAACAGTCCGCTCAACACAAAACCCCCGCCAGTATGGTGGGGGTTCATCATTTCTATAGTAGAGATACTGCTAACTCTCTCTGTCTGTAACGGTCAAATTTTTTCGGACAGAGAGATAGGTTGTTTCTTTGCCATATTCTGTTCGTAGACAGCTGGGGGCAAATAACCCAGAGTTGAATGCAATCGCAGGTTGTTGTAGAACGTCACGATATAATCAGCGATATCGCGGATGGCCTCGTTGTGGTTGGCGTAGTCGCGTTGCCAGACGCGTTCCATCTTCAGATTGAGGAAGAATCGCTCCATGACGGCGTTGTCCCAACAATT
>NZ_ATVC01000079.1 GCF_000420525.1 Aquaspirillum serpens DSM 68 | reverse complement strand
GTTGCAAAGCATGATTTTGGTGTGGTGGTGCTCGACATAACTCTCGATGAGAGAGTCAAATTTGTTATGGTGGTAATGAGGTATTAGTTTGGCAATTGTGCAAACAGAGGTATTGGGGAGAGATGAAGTCTGTATTACAGCTCGCGTTTCATCAGCGAACAATTAGAAAGCAGTCAATCCGCCGACCGCCTCCAACTTGCGCCCACTGCATTAAAGAATTGGGTCGATCTGTTTGAACATTGGCAGGAGCAACACATCATGGCACAGCTGACACATACCCCAGTGGTGACTGCACTACGCTCTTTAGAAACTCTCAGCCAAACCAAAGAAGAACAACTGCGTGCCATTGCACGGCAGAGGGCAGTGTGGGATTACAACACCGACATCATCACTGCGCGGGAAGAAGGTAGAGAAGAAGGTCGAGAAGAGGGCCGCGAAGAGGGCCGTGAACAAGGCCGTGAAGAAGGCATGAAAATATTCCTCCGCAGTATGATCGAAACAAAATTTGGTCACCCATTACCAGATTGGGTGTTGTCGCGGTTACGGGTGGCGACGCCGGAGCAGTTGCAGCAATGGGGAGTATCGTTAACACAGGCACAGCGGTTAGAAGATATTTTTGAGGGTTGATCAGCGCCGTTGCCGTATGTAGGGGCAGGCCCTTGTGCCTGCTCTGATATTTGTATAGGTGTGTGTTACACACGGCTGTTTTTTGTCGATGTCGTATGCCCACACTACCGAACTTTCCTGCGCATCAGCGCCGGCGGCCGCTACCTGCTGCTCGCCGATGTATTGCTGGTGCCGCACCACGGCGCCAAAACTTCGTCGACGCCGGCCTTCATCGCCGCTGCCGCCCCCTTGCACACGGTGTTTACCGTCGGCTACCGCAACCGCTTCGGCCATCCCCGGCCGGAAATCTTCGCCCGTTACACCGCACACGGCACGCAAATCTGGCGCAGCGACCGCGACGGGACGATCAGCGTCGAACTCACCGCCAGTGGCGCTCGGCTCACTAACTGGCGCGAGCCAGTGGCGAGCTTACTGGCAGAAAACCCCCGCCGGCAGCTAGGCCATCTGCCTCCCAGCGCCGACCTGCGGCAACACGCGCCTGGCCGGGCCAAGTGACTCGCGTGCTGCGTGGGGGGCAAGCGAAAACCGATGCTTGTGCTGGAAGCATTTATGCCTTTTGGACCAATTTTCATAATTCGGATTGATTTTCATCATAAGCGTTTAACATTGAGGATGTTATTTTTAGAATGTCTGTATACAATGTGGATCGCTGGTGCGAGGGCCGGATGCGATTGCAATCGGTTTTGATCACGATAAATGAAAGAAGGGACGCTTCATGAACCACAAGAAATTTTCCGTATCACTGCGCCGCCTGGCGGTGGTGACTGCCCTCGGGGGCTTGACGCTGGCGACTGCGCCGGTTTGGGCATGTTCCGCAAGCGATCCTTACTTGGGCTCGGTGTGCTACATGGCTGCGAGCTATTGTCCCGAAGGTTATTTGCCAGCAAAAGGTCAGGTGCTGCAGGTCAGCCAATATCAGGCGCTGTATGCAGTCCTCGGAAATCAGTATGGAGGTACCGCACCAACTACTTTCGCTCTGCCCGATCTGCAAGGACGGACGGTAGTGGGCACCGGGCCGACACCGCCTAGTGGCGTGACTCCACAAGTAAACCTCGTACCTGGAAACAAACGTGGTACGGAGGCGGTTCTATTGAGTGCAGCACAAGTACCCCTGCAGCCCCACACCCACACTGCAACGCTGACCAATCCAACCGTGACGCCAGGAACTCTTTCGGCGACTGGTAGCGTCAGTTTGCCGGTGGCGGTCAATGTTCCCGGTCAGAATGTTTCGGTATCCGGTCAGGTCAAAATTGCCAATGCCACTGCCGGCGGCCAGCAAGCAGTCACGGCCAATGCCGTACTGGGCAAAGGTGGGGCACCGGCCAATATCTACGCCACCTCGGCGACCACGGCCGATACCAATATCGGTCCGACGCAAACCTTTACCGGAACTCTCCCTGCGCAAACGGTGAATAGCAAGGCTGAGGGGACTGTCACCCTGCCGGTGACCGGCAGTATTGCCTTGAGCGGTGGTGTGACTGTTAATCCGGCAGGAGCAGCCGCCACCCAGGCGTTGTCGTTGTTGTCTCCTCAATTGGCTTTGACGGCTTGTGTTGCTACCAACGGCATTTTTCCGGTGCGTCCCAATTAATTAGGACTAACCCAAGCCTGGGACTGATCCCGGGCTTTCGTTTTTTATAAACTTCCCCTCTTTACCGTTCCGAGATCTGTCATGAATACGTCTACACCTGATCAAGCCAATCTGCCGCTCATCGAAGCGGGCGCCCGCCGCGAAGTGGTCTTTGTCGATACCGGAATTACCGGTTGGCAAAGCCTGGTTGCCGCCATTCCCGCTGGTATTGAAATCCAGTTGTTGACCGGTGGCGATGGTTTGGCGCAGATGGCGGAATGGGCGGCAATGCATCGTGCTTACGATGCAATCCACGTCCTTAGCCACGGTGCCGAGGGCAGCCTCCGGCTCGGGGGCGCTACCCTGAATCAAAGCTCGCTGGCAGAGGCCGGTGTCCAGTCCAGACTCGCCACCCTGGGGCAGGCGCTGACGGAGGAGGGGGATTTGCTGCTGTATGGCTGTTCGGTAGCGAGCGGCGAGGCCGGGCAGGCGTTCATCGCCAATCTGGCAGCGGCGACCGGGGCGGACGTGGCGGCATCGGATAACCCCACTGGGGCGAGTTGGTTGGGTGGGGATTGGAAGCTGGAAAAAACAAATGGAATCATCGAGGCGAAAAACGGCCTGATGGAAACCGATACGGGGTTTGCCGGGATTCTGGCCGATATCGACCTGGCTACGACCTATACGCTTGATGCGACAGGTGCCGCCGATGTCTTTGCGGTTACAGCCAGCACTACGGTTGCCATTGGCTACTACACGCCAAGTGACAATTTCCACGGCGCAAATGTAAACACCTATTACAGGATCAATGGGTTCGATACGGCAACCGACAAGATTTCTGTCGTGTCGTGGGGAAAAACCAACGCCGATGTTACTAGCGGCGCAGTCGACATCACAATCGAACCAGGCGCGAGCACAGCCAACTTCACACGCTACGACCTGAACGAGTATGAAATTTATGTTTGCCCCGGCTACATCACCGCAGGCGGCTTCACGGAGTTTTCGAACACGATTCCAATGAATGCAGTCGTTACCGATGCAGCGAATGACCCTGTGGATGGCGACACCACCGGTACGCTCGTTTTTTTGTATCAAAACGGTGGTAGTTATTATGAGAATGCAATATTCCTGCCAGGCGTCACCTCTTCTAGCCTGACCAGTGCCAACTTCATCATTGAACCCCCATCCGCTGACACCACCCCTCCTACCGTCAGCAGTGTCAGCGTCCCGGCCAACGCGACCTATGTCGCTGGCCAGAATCTCGATTTCACCGTCGATTTCAGTGAAAACATTACGTTGACCGGGAACGCCTCGACGCTCGGGCTGACGATTGGTGCAACCGCCAAAACAGCGGCTTATCAAAGTAAAACCGCCAACAGCATCACCTACCGCTACACCGTCCAGAGCGGCGATCTTGATAGTGATGGCATTACGGTCGGTACTTTGGCGCTGAATACCGACACGCTGACCGATGCGGCAGGCAACAACGCAGTGCTGACCCTGAATAGCGTTGGCGCAACTACAGCGGTTCGGGTGGATGCAGTGGCGCCCACGGTAACGACAGTTTCTTCCTCTACCGGCGATGGCACCTACAAGGTGGGCGATGTTGTTGCGGTGACGGTGCAATTCAGTGAAGCGGTGACTGTAAATACTGCAGGTGGCACACCGCAACTCACTCTGGAAACCGGCACCACCGACCGGACCGTGAACTACGTCAGCGGCACCGGTACCAATACGCTGACCTTCAATTACACGGTCCAGAACGGCGACACCAGCGCCGATCTGGATTACGTGGCGACCAGCTCCCTGGCTTTGAACAGCGGCACGATCAAGGATGCCGCCGGTAACGATGCAACGCTGACCCTGGCAACGCCCGGGGCTGCCAATTCGCTGGGCAACAACAAGGCGCTGGTGATCGACGGTGTCGTGCCGACGGTCACGGCTGTGTCTTCCTCGACCATTGATGGTAGCTACACCACGGGCGATGAGCTGGCGATCACCGTCACCTTCAGCGAGGTGGTGAACGTTACCGGCACCCCGCAGCTGACGCTGGAAACCGGCAGCACTGACCGGACCATCAACTACGCCAGCGGCAGCGGCACGAACACGCTGACTTTCAATTACACGGTCCAGAACGGCGATACCAGCGCCGATCTGGATTACGTGGCGACCAGTTCCCTGGCCTTGAATGGCGGCGCGATCAAGGACGCAGCCGGTAACGATGCGATGCTGACCCTGGCCACGCCTGGGGCTGCGAACTCCTTGGGGGCCAACAAGGCAATCGTGATTTCGACGACCAAGGAACTGATCTCGGCCACCTACGACGCCAACACCGGCGTACTCTCGGTAACCGGTGCCAACATGGGTACCGGGACCACGGTGGCGGTCAACAAACTGACCCTGACCGGCCAGGGTGGGGCGACTTACACGCTGACCAGCAGTGACGTCACCACCACCAGCGGCACCGCCTTCTCGGTAACGCTCAACGCGGCCGACAAGCTCAACGTAAACGGCCTGCTCAACAAGAACGGCACCAGTTCGGTCGGGGCCTCGACCTACAACCTGGCCGGCGCCGCCGACTGGATCAGCGGTGCCGCCGCCGACACCACCGGCAACGGCGTCACTGTCGCCAACGTCCAAACCCCGACCGTCACCAGCGCGACCTACGACGCCAACACCGGCATTCTGGCCGTCACCGGTACCAACCTGGTCAAAGCCTCGGGGGCGACCAACGACATCACCGTCAGCAAACTCAAGCTGACCGGCGAAGGCAGCGCCGGCGGCGCCTACCTGCTGACCACCAGCGACGTTGAAGTCACCGACGCGACCAGCTTCAGCGTGACCCTGAACGCCACCGACAAGGCGGCGGTCAACCAGATTCTGAACAAGAACGGCACCAGTTCGACCGGCGGCACCACCTATAACCTCGAAGCCGCCGACGACTGGAATACCGTGATCACCGCCGGCGACATCGCCGATGCGACCAATGCGGTGACCGTCAGCAACGTCGCCGTCCCGACCATCACCAGCGCCACCTACAACGCCAGCACCGGCATTCTGGCCGTGACCGGCACCGGCTTCCTCAAACTTGCCGGGGCGACCAACGACATCGTCGCCAATAAATTCACGCTGACCGGCGAAGGCGGCGACACCTACACGCTGACTGATACCGCCAATGTCGAGATCACCTCGGCCACTGCTTTCACGCTGACCCTGAGCGCCACCGACAAGGCGGCGCTGAACCTGATCGTCAACAAGGACGGTACGATTTCGACCGGCGGCACTACCTTCAACTTGGCCGCCGCCGAAGACTGGGCGGCCGGGGCCGATAGCGCAGTGATCGTTGCCGACCTCACCGGCAATGGAGTCACCGCCAGCAACGTCGCCGTCCCGACCATCACCTCAGCCACCTACAGCAGTAGCACAGGAACATTAGTGGTTACAGGCACAGGCTTGTTGAAATACGCTGGAGCCAATAACGACATTGATCTCTCTAAACTCACCTTTACGGGTCAAGGGGGAGGAACCTATACACTCACCACCACAACCGATGTTGAGATCACCAGCGCGACCAGCTTTACTGCAACGCTATCAGGTACCGATAAAACAAACGTAGATGCCCTGCTCAACAAAGCAGGAACCAGCGCTAATGACAACACTACCTACAATCTTGCTGCTGCTGAAGATTGGGCAATGGGGGCAGATGCTTCGGTAACGATAGCAGACACTATAGGCAACGGCATTACTGTCAGTACCGTACCGAGTGTATCGAGCGTGGCAATTACCTCAGCGACAGGGGCAACCAATAACACCTTAAATGCAGGCGATGTGGTTACCGTGAGCGTTACCATGACCGATAACGTCACGGTGACAGGTAACCCAACCATTACCCTTGTGATTGGCACAACCGAAGTTACAGCAACCTACGATGCGGCAAATTCAACGGCAAACGTTCTAAAATTCACCTACACCATTTTAGCCACACAAACCGATGCTGATGGAATTGGTATCAAAGCGAACAGCTTAACCGCTGGTACATCCATTAAAGATGCTGCAAATAACGATGCAAGCCTAACTTTCTCAGCTGTTGCAGACAATGCCTCTT
This sequence comes from Aquaspirillum serpens DSM 68, assembly GCF_000420525.1. GTDB lineage: Bacteria > Pseudomonadota > Gammaproteobacteria > Burkholderiales > Aquaspirillaceae > Aquaspirillum > Aquaspirillum serpens. The sequence continues at coordinate 3,419 of NZ_ATVC01000079.1, read as the reverse complement.
ATAAAGTAGACACGACTGCCCCAACCACGACATTCAGCACTGTTGCCTTGAACGCAGACACCGGCAGCAGTTCCACCGACTTCAACACCAAAACCGCCAGCCAAACCCTAACCGCGACACTGAGTGCGGCACTGGATACTGGCGATAAACTATTTGGTTCACTCGATGGTGGCACGACTTGGATTGACATCACCAGTAAAGTCACAACGACCCATTTATCTTGGGATGGTGTCACCCTCAATAACACCGGCAATCTAAAACTCAAAGTCACCGATGCCGCTGGTAATGACAGCGCCGTGCATACCCAAAACTATGTTCTCGACACCAGTAACCCGACTGCGTTGAACTTGGTGTCCTCATCATTAAGCACCTCTGCGGCTTCCGTCGGTGCAACGGTCAGTGCTTTCTCCACCACCGACACACCGGCCAATGGTACGTTTAGCTACCAATTAGTCGAAGGCGAATCTGATACCGATAACGGCAAATTTACGATTGAAGGTGGCAGCCTAAAAATTGGCGGGGATGCGCTTGCTGCAGGAACTTATCAAATACGGGTCAAAGTGACAGACTTGGCCGGTAATAGCTATGAAGCCCCGCTGACTATCACCGTTAGCGCATCCACACCTGAACCGTCGCCAACACCTACCCCAACGCCAGAGCCCACACCGACACCGGTACCAACACCTGTACCCACGCCAGAGCCTACCCCGACGCCGGTACCAACGCCCGTTCCAACCCCTGTTCCCACACCAACACCGGCTGGCACGTTTGACGGGGTGACGGTGAATGAAACGGTGCAGAGCGATGGTACGAAGGTGGTGACCATTCCGGTGGTGACAGATGATCGCCAAGACGACCCCACCACACCACAACAAACCCACGCGGATATTCCGGTGGTAAAGAATGCTGCGGGTGAAGCATTGCTGACAGTGAGTGTCCCGACTGGGGTGGGGATGAGTGTCGATGGTAAAGGCACGACATTGAGTAAAGACGATGCGATGGCTGAGTTAATCCGCCGCATTGAACAAAAAACCCCAACCGGCTCGAGCATTCAGGAAGAGATGAAAGGTAATGGCTTTACCTTCCTCAACACTTTGCCTGCCAATGAAAAACTGATTGTGCAAACGGTGGTGCCAACAGTCCCCGCCAATACCACCACAGCCCCAACACAACCCTTGATTCTGACAGGGTCTAGCCGTAATGGAGATGGCAAACAAGCGGTGGTGATTGATGTTAGCCAACTGCCAAAAGGCACGGTGATTCAAGTCGAGAATATCGACTTTATCGCCATTGTCGGTGAAGTACGCGCCATTGGTGGCAGTGGGCAAAACGTCGCTGTGGGGGATAACCTCAACCAATTTATCGTATTAGGCGCCGACAACGACAGCATCTACGGCGGCGGTGGACAAGACACGGTGGGGTCACTTGGCGGTGATGACCAAACCTTTGGTGAAGCGGGTGACGATACCGTCTATGGTGGTGCCGGTAACGACAGCCTCACCGGTGGTAGCGGAAATGACCGTCTTAACGGTGGCTTTGGCAACGACACCGCCATCCAAAGCGGTACACAAACTGACTACGCCATCAGCGTTGACGGTCATACCGTGGTGTTGACACACAAAACCACCGGTGAAGTCGATCGTCTGTTGGATGTCGAACTGGTCAAATTCGACAGCGGCGATAATCTCACCATTCGCTATGGCGAAGTGTTTACCGCTGAATATGATCCGAACGTGCTCAACGTTACTGCCAATCGCTACTTTGTCGGTAACGCCAACCCTGAAGAAGGCTATCTGCCGATGGGCTTGGCATTGTTTATCGACGGTAAACAAGGCCATGATGTTCTGCATCTCCTCGGCAAACGCAGTGACTACGCTCTCGAACGCAACGGCAACGCCCTCGAGATCACCCGTTACAGCGATGGTGCTATGTTTGATCTTAACAATGCCGAAACCCTCGCCTTCGACAGTCAAGAGGTGGTGATTCTGGCCAGAGATCGGGTGGAAGGCATCTTGGCGCGCATGGTGCAGGTCTATCTCAACCGTGATGCCACCGCTGCCGAATGGAAACTCGGCACCAAAGCCGTTGCCGACTATTACGCCGGCTTCCTCCAACCGCAAGAAGTGTTCGACTGGTTCAACGCCCGCAACACCGCTTTGGCGAAAATGGACAACGCAACCTATGTGCAAACCCTGTACCAAAACGCCTATGGTCGCCAAGCCACCACCGCCGAACTGACCCCGCTGGTCAACAAACTCGAAAAACAACTCATCACCCGCGACTGGCTCGCCGTTGACATCGCTGCCAGCAGTGAAGCTATTACTGCTATTGGTACGGTGATGCAGTTTGATGGTTGGGTGTAAATAGTTAGGTTGTTGTAACGTGTTGTTGAGCTGGGGCACACTGCGGTGCGCCCCAGTAACTTATGAGGTGATCACAAATAACATTACAATATCGGGATCACTTTTTGCATTGAGGTCGGTTATGTGTCGTATTACAGCTTCTTCCCTCTTTCTTTCCGGCCTCCTGCTATTCTTGTCAGTTAATCAAGCGACAGCCTATGCCGCGCCTTCGCGTGCCGAATTGCTTGAAATACCGGTGGTGAGTTCATTTACGCCTGAGCAAAAAAAAGCATGGCAACCGTGGGTGGACAGATTTGGTGCAAGGGCATGGAGCCCTTGGCAGCAAGGGCTGTATCAGCATGCGATGGGTCAACCTGAAAAGGCACGGGTGTGGTGGCTAAAAGCCGCCGCCAAAGGCGATACCCCCAGTCAAGATGCACTGTGTTTGGCTTTTAAGTTAGCAGATGCTGATTTGGCGCTAACACAGTCAAAAACTACGCTCACCGACCGCCAGAAAGCAGAAAAGATTCATGAGATTGTTCAACAATGGATTTTGTCTGCGGCGGAGAAAATAGACCGCAAACGTGCTTTAACTCCTGAAGAAAAAGCAGCATGGGCCGCATTAAAAACTCTGCCAGAGGATGAGCAACAACAGGCAACAGCTATCCATCAAAAGGAGGTGATTTGCCGCAATCTGACCCGGTGCGCAACAAGCCCCGCCGTTCAGGGCGGGGAAGGATAGCGCGGACGGCGTAGCCGTCCTTGGGTTTTAGTGTGGCGTCTGCTGCTGTTCGATGTATTGGCGCACGATGGAAATAGGTGCGCCACCACAGCTTGAGGCGAAGTAGGATGGCGACCACAGGACGCCATTCCAGTAGCGATTCTGGATGTCGGGGCGTTCCTTCCGTAGCAAACGGCTGGATTCGCCACAAAGACCAAATGGACATGCATATTAAAAACGCAGTGCCGACCGTGCCGAATATCGTTGTCATTGCTCATAGACCAAGAGTATGATTGAGCGATGCAACGACTTCAAGCCTACAAATACGAACTGATGCCGACCGGCGAACAGCAGCG
>NZ_ATVC01000078.1 GCF_000420525.1 Aquaspirillum serpens DSM 68 | reverse complement strand
AGCAGTCCGAAAGGTAGGGCAAGTTTGCGAATAAGAGAATGGATTTGCAACGAATGCGGTGCAGTACACGACCGCGATACCAATGCGGCAAAAAACATTCTCGCGGCGGGACTTCGCCGTCTTGCAGAAGGAATCCCCGCTCTTTAGGGCGGGGAGGAAGTCAACCAACGGGCAGTCGCTGAAAGCGGCTCAATTGGCGTGTTTGTTGCGCTTCGTTAGATTCGCCCCAGAATATCACTCGTGGCTGTCCCAACTGCGGTTAGGATCGAGGACAGCATTTTCAAACCGTGAATACACGCCACGGAAGGCCAAGCGCACAATCCCTGTTGGGCCGTTCCGGTGTTTACCAATGATCACCTCGGCCAGACCTTTATCGGGTGAATCAGGGTTGTAGTACTCATCACGGTACATAAACATAATCAAATCGGCATCTTGCTCGATGGCCCCCGACTCACGCAAATCGGACATCATTGGCCGTTTATTGGGCCGTTGTTCAACCGAGCGGTTTAACTGTGACAAGGCAATCACTGGCACTGAGAGTTCCCGTGCCAAGCCTTTCATGGCTCGCGAAATCTCTGAAATTTCAGCCGTACGATTTTGTTGTTGGCGGGCGCCTTGGCTGCTGCCGCTCATCAGCTGCAAATAATCCACCACAATCAGGCCCAATTTGCCATCAAAACGGCGCGCTAAACGCCGTGAACGGGCACGTAACTCAAGCGCAGATAAGCTGGGGGTTTCATCAATAAAAATTTTTGCATCCGCCAACACACCGAGGGCATGGGTGAATTTTTGCCAGTCCTCGTCATCAAAACGACCGGTACGCAATTTATGTTGATCGAGCCGCCCGACCGAACCGATCATCCGCGTGGCGAGCTGGGTCGCTGGCATTTCCATTGAAAATACGGCCACTGGCAGCGCGGTTTGGATCGCAACATTCTCTGCCAAATTCATGGCAAAAGCGGTTTTCCCCATCGAGGGCCGACCCGCCACAATAATCAGGTCTCCGGGTTGCAAGCCGGAGGTTTTCTCATCGATATCAATAAAACCAGTGGGAATCCCCGTTACCGCATCGGGATTGTCTCGGCTATACAGATGGTCAATCCGTGTGGTGACCTCGGTGAGGATATCTGGCATTTCCAAAAAGCCCTGCTGCGTGCGGGCACTGCTTTCAGCAATTTGGAAAACCTTTGATTCGGCTTCATCCAACAGTTGCGCCGCTTCTCGTCCCTGTGGGTTAAAAGCCGATTCCACAATCTCATTGCCGACTGACACCAACTGCCGCATCACCGACTTTTCACGCACAATTTCGGCATAACGCTTGATATTGGCCGAGGATGGTGTGTTTTGTGTCAAGGTGACGAGATACGATAAGCCCCCGATCAATTCTAATTCGTTTTGTGCCTGTAAACGTTCGGAAACGGTTAGGGCATCGGCAGGGCGACTGGCATCTAACAGTCGCACAATCGCCAACCAGATCAGACGGTGTTCATGGCGATAAAAATCTTGCGCCATGATTAAATCGGCGACTTTTTCCCACGCGCTGTTATCCAACAGCAGCGCCCCGAGCACCGCTTGTTCTGCCTCGGTGGAATGGGGCGGTAGGCGTAATTCAGATAAAGGGTCGGCAGGTAAAGATTCAGACATGAAACAAAACCGTTTCACAATAACGAGTGGCTGCGTAGTTTAGCAGTTTCGTCCTGCTACGACCCCACTCGACCACGCCCATTGAAAGTTATATCCCCCCAACCAGCCAGTCACATCCACCACTTCACCAATAAAAAATAACCCCGGCACCCGTTGTGCCATCAGCGTTTTCGAGCTGAGTTCACGGGTTGAAACACCTCCCCGTGTGACCTCGGCTTTTTTGTAACCTTGCGTACCATTGGGGCGTAATTGAAACTGATGGGCTGCTTGTTCAAGCTGTGCCAGCTGTTTTTTACTGAGTTGGCGACTGTTGCCATCAATCGCCAACCGTTGTAACCACGCTTCAGCAAATCGGCGCGGCCAATAATCTGCCAGACGATTGAGCAACGTTTTATCACGGCGCTCGGCGGCATCGATAAAGTCGGTGATGGTCTGGTCTGGCATCAAATCCAACGTCACCTTTTCACCTGCACGCCAATAGCTAGAAATTTGCAAAATCGCGGGACCGGATAGCCCTTTATGGGTCAATAACCCTGCCTCTCGAAAAGCGGGGCCGTGTTCTGCTTGTGCTGACATCGACAGCGCAATGCCAGAGAGTGGGGCGAATTGTTCGCAATCTTCCCGATGCAAGGTCAGGGGTACTAAGGCGGGGGCGAGTTCGGTGACGGCCAAGCCAAATTGCTCGGCCAGACGATAGCCAAATGGGCTGGCGCCAATTTGTGGGATAGATAAGCCACCGGTGGCAACCACCAGTGACGCTGCTTGAAAGCGTCCTTGTGAGGTGGTGAGCTGAAACACATCGCTGCGGCTGACGTCTTGGACCGATACGCCAAGCTGAATCACCACCCCAGCGGCTTGGCAGCGTTGGTGCAACATATCAATAATGTCTTGGCTACTGTGGTCACAAAATAATTGGCCGAGGGTTTTTTCATGCCATGGGATACCGTGTTCTTTTAGATAAGCTAAAAAATCCCACTGGCTAAACTGTGCCAAGGCCGAGCGACAGAAATGGGGATTGTCAGAGATAAAACGGTCAGGGTGAATGTCGAGGTTGGTGAAATTGCAGCGACCACCGCCGGAGATGCGGATTTTTTCCGCCAATGTTGTATTGTGGTCTAACAATAAAACGCGGCGACCGCGTGCACCGGCCGTCGCGGCACACAGTAACCCGGCGGCACCGGCACCAATAATGATGACATCAAATACATTCATAAATTTTGCTTTCGTACGGCTAGGGGTTGTTTGGTGTAACGTGATGCTGTTGTTTGTGTTGAGTGTTCTGTATGTCTTATCCCCTGCGGATAAGGTGCAGTAAAAAGCTGTGGTTTGAGCAAACTAGCATCACTTCATCTGATACAAGGCAAATGGGTCATAGAATTGTTATCAAGCTTGGCTAATATCGTGTCAGAATAAGCGCTGTGCAGAATCTGCACCTACATTTCAAGGAGAGACCGATGCTGTTTCAATCTAGCTTGCTTGGCCCTGTCGAAGTTGACGAAAACACCGTATTACATTTCCCTGCTGGTTTGCCAGGGTTAGAGGGCTGCACACGCTTTAAGCTGTTCCATGAAGAAAACGATAACCCTCGCGTTTTCTGGATGCAGTCGCTGGATGATGCAGACATTCTGTTCAGCGTAGTGGATGCCCAAGAAGTGGCTGTCCGTTATGAAATTGAACTGACCCCTGCCGAAATTGACGCTTTGCAGCTCAAAGCTGCTGATGATGCTGCGGTGTTGGTGATTGTTTACAAAGATGGTCAAGAACAAACCGACCCAATGGGCAAGTTGCGTGCAAACTTACGCAGCCCATTGGTGATTAACTTGGAAACTCGCATTGGTTTGCAAAAAGTAGGCTTGAACTGCGACATCGTGTTCCGTAGCTAATCCCCTGCTCTGCGATACCAAAAACGCTCTGCCAGTCAGCAGAGCGTTTTTTTGTTAAGGGGCTTGAATGGCTTCCAATGCTTCGAAATAGCGTGGGAAGGTTTTTGCCACACAATCAGGGTCGCGAATAATGACCGAAGTGGCAAAGCTGACTAAGGACAAACACATGGCCATTCGATGGTCGTCATACGTATCAATTTCTGCATCTGGCAAGAAAACTTGCGGTGGCGTGATACGGATATAGTCTTCCCCTTCTTCTACTTGTGCGCCGACTTTGCGTAATTCTGCTGCCATCGCTGCAATGCGGTCGGTTTCCTTGACGCGCCAACTGGCAATATTGGTTAGGGTGGTGACGCCCTCGGCAAATAATGCACACGCAGCTAAGGTCATGGCCGCATCAGGAATATGATTGCAATCGAGGGTAATGGCTTTGACCTTGCCATCTGCGGGTGCTTCTGCCTCAATCCAATGTTCTCCCATGCGAATCACTGCACCCATCTCGGCCAACGCTTCAGCAAAACGCACATCCCCCTGAATCGAATGGGCCCCCACGCCTTGTACACGCACCGGCCCACCCCCTAATAACCCTGCGGCGAGGAAATAACTGGCTGAACTGGCATCGCCTTCAACATAAATTTCTGTTGGGCTGCGATAGGCTTGCGCCGGCACGGTAAAGGCTTGCCAGCCTTCACGGGCGACTTCGACCCCAAATTTCGACATCAAACGTAGGGTGATATCAATATACGGTTTGGAAATCAGCTCACCGATCACTTCCACTCGGGTGGCTTGTTGGGCTAGGGGAAGCGCCATTAACAGCGCAGTCAAAAACTGACTCGAGACATCGCCGCGTACTTTTACGACACCACCGGCGGTGATGGTGGCCGGTTCAATCAACAGTGGAGGAAAACCGCTGTTGCCGAGGTATTCAATTTTTGCCCCCAAAGTGTGGAGGGCTTCAACCAAATCACCAATTGGCCTTTCGTGCATCCGTGGCACGCCAGACAGGTGATACTGTCCGCCCATCAACGCCAAGGCAGCGGTGAGTGGGCGAAAGGCGGTGCCGGCATTGCCTAAAAAAAGTTTGGCATCTTTGACCGGAAATGCTCCCCCTGCCCCTTTTACCCGATAATCTCCGGCAATCGGTTGTTCTTCGACTTCAACACCAAGCGCAGTGAGTGCATCAAGCATTCGCCGTGTGTCATCTGAATCGAGCAGACCATGAATCAGCGTTTCCCCTTCTGCCAACGCGGCCAATAAGAGGGTGCGGTTAGAAATACTTTTTGAGCCCGGTAAATCTAAAGCACCACGCGCCCGTGGCTGATGTTGCAGTTTTAGAGTGAGCATGGGAAATTTCGCGTCCAAAAATAAAAAGAATTAAGACGAGGCGAGGTGTCGACGCTCGTAAAAAGCTTGTGCCAGTGTGCCCGGATCGGTGAATTCCAGCTCACCGCCGACCGGCATGCCACGTGCAATACGCGAGACTGTTAAACCATGTCCTCGCAGCATTTCGCTGATGACATGAGCCGTGGCCTCTCCCTCGGCAGTGTAATTAGTCGCCAAAATGACTTCTTGAACCACACCATCTAAAGCGCGTTGTTGTAAGCGGTCGAGTTGAAGCTCTTGTGGGCCAATGCCATCTAATGGTGAAAGCCGTCCCATCAAGACAAAATAGAAGCCGTTGAAACAACGGCTTTCTTCTAGACGCAACAAATCAACCGGCATTTCCACGATACATAAACGCTGTGGGTCGCGGCTGGTATCCAGACAGATATCACACAACGGGCTTTCGCTAAAAGTATGGCAACGTTGGCAATGGCCCAAATGATCGAGCGCATGTTGTAACGCGTGTGCCAGTTGTGCCGCACCGCTGCGGTCGTGTTGCAGCAGGTGATAGGCCATGCGTAGTGCAGATTTTGGCCCCACCCCCGGTAACACCCGCAGCGCAGACACCAGCTGCGCCAAAGACATTGGCGTGTTCATTGGTTGGTCACTTGTGGATCATTAGAAAGGCATTTTGAAGCCGGGAGGCAGATTCAAACCCGCTGTAAAGCCTGCCATTCTCTCTTGCGACGTGGTCTCGGCACGACGATTGGCATCGTTGACTGCCGCTGCAATCAAGTCTTCTAACATCTCTTTATCATCCATCACAGCAGGGTCGATGGTCACGCGTCTGATGTCGTGGTTACACGCCATCACAATTTTGACCATGCCAGCCCCAGATTGACCTTCAACTTCGATTTTGGCCAATTCTTCTTGGGCTTTTTTCATGTTTTCCTGCATTTGCTGGGCCTGTTTCATCAGACCCGCGATGCCGCCTTTTAACATCAAACACTCCTTAATCAATCACAGAGAGGGCGCATTATGCTTGCGCCGGTGGTGGGGTGAGAACTCGAATTGAGTCTTCAATAATCACTGCATCCAAGGTGTTCACCAACTGTTGAACGACTTCGTCTTGGGCAAACTCCTGCCGTGCTTGTTCCAACTGTTCACGGCGTAGGCGTTCTTGTTGGCTGAAATGGGTTTCGCCTTCAATGGTGCCAAATTCAATGGTTAATCGTACGGGGTGACCCAGATAATCCTGCATGATTTGGGTCAATTTCTCTTGATACTGTTGTACTAAGCGACGTTGTCCCTCGGGAATCCGCAAGCGGAATACGTCGCCTTGATGCCCCAAATACTCAGCATGTTGCAACACCACTTGTCCGGCGCCAAGCTGTGGCCGAACCGCTTGCACTAATTGATACCAATCCCCTTGCCAGCTGGCAGTGGGGGGCGCAGTGGTGTTTGTTGTCATCGCCACTTCTACCACGGGTGACGGTGAATCTTCCCACGGAGGTGAAACAGGGGGCGGTGTTTGTTGCATGGGGGGCGCGATTGTTACCGCTGGTGCAATTGGTGTGGGTGGTGCCGCTGGTGTTGCGCGTGGTGTGGGCGGTGGTTCGTTTACCGTTGGCACCGGTGCGGTAACGGCAGGGCCTCTGCCTTGTTTGTTATTGCGGATTTTATCGAGCAGGGCACGGGCTGCCGCTGGGCCGGTGGCGCTCGTTGCGACAGATGGCGACAGGGTTGATGTGGCAGTTGGTTTGCTGGCGCTTGTTGTCGCAGTGGGCGAATGTGGTGCACTGGCAGCCTGCGTAAGATGGCGGGCGCGTTGGCTGGGATGAAACGCCAATAAGCGCAACAGTGTCATGGTAAAACCAGCATAATCGTCTGGTGCCAGCGGCAAGTCACGCCGACCTAACAATACGATTTGGTAATAGAGTTGCACATCTTCTGCTGGAATTAACTCGGCGAGGGCAAACAAACTGTCTCGTTCAGGCTCGTCGTTGTCAATGGCCGTTGGGACGGTTTGTGCTAGGGCAATTTGTTGTAATACCACAGCCAGTTCACTTAGCGCAGTGTCTAAACTGCTGCCCTGTGCGGCCAGTTGTTCGGCTTCGGCCAACAGTGCACTGCCATCATCAGCGGCAAGGTGAGCGAGCAAGGCAAATAAATGTCGTCGGTCCACCGCCCCCAACATCGCCCGCACACCTTGTTCCTCGACGGCACCCAAACCATACGCGATGGCCTGATCCAATAGCGACAGCGCATCACGCATCGAACCTGCGGCGGCTCGTGCTAACAGCACCAAAGCGGGTGTGTCATAGCTGACCCCTTCCACCTCCAACACATGGCTAAGGTGGCTGGCAATTTGTGGTGCAGTCATATTGCGTAAGGAAAACTGCAAACAGCGTGACAATACCGTCACCGGCACTTTTTGCGGGTCGGTGGTGGCAAGGATAAATTTCACATGCGCGGGAGGCTCTTCCAATGTTTTTAGCATGGCATTGAAAGCCGATTTCGACAGCATGTGAACTTCATCGATGATATACACCTTATAACGTCCGGCTGTGGGCGCATATTGGGCGTTTTCAATCACTTCACGGATGTTGTCGATGCCGGTATTACTGGCCGCATCAATTTCTAATAAATCAACGAAGCGGCCACTGTCGATTTGCCGACAGGCGCTGCATTCTCCGCAGGGCTCGGCCCCGACTCCATGCTCACAATTGAGGCTTTTAGCCAAAATACGCGCAATGGTGGTTTTACCGACACCACGGGTGCCGGTTAACAGATAAGCATGGTGTAGCCGTTGTTGATTTAAAGCATTGCCAAGGGCGCGGACAACATGCTCTTGTCCGACTAAGTCAGCAAAACGTTTAGGGCGCCACTTACGGGCAAGGACTTGATAGCTCATAGGGGCGGATTCTAGCAGATTGCAGCAGACCCGTTATTGGCTTGCAGCAGCAGCCAAGGCAGCTAGGCGTTTATCATGGATTTCTTCTGCCAATTGATGGACCGCCATCGCATACAGTGTGCTCTTGTTATAACGGGTGATGGTGTAGAAATTTTGTAAACCCATCCAGTATTCGGTTACCCCTGCCGCAGTTTCCAATGGGAATAACACCGCTTTTGCTCGATCATTACCTTCACCGCCGAGCGTTTTCACACCACGCTGTTTGAGTTCGGCAATGCTGTAATGCAAGTTAAATTTATCTGCTACCAAGCTATCGCGTTCTTTTACCTCTGACGCATCGACTGGCAACACAATATCGGCGCCTTTTTGCCAACCATGTTTCTGTAAATAATTGGCTACCGAAGCGATGGCATCGGCTGGACTGACCCAGATATTACGGTGACCGTCTCCATCAAAGTCTACCGCCCACTTGCGGAAGCTTGAGGGCATAAACTGTGGCATCCCCATTGCTCCAGCGTAGGAACCGACAAAAGACAGCGGGTCGGCGTTTTCTTCTAAGGTGAGATGAAAGAATTCGGCCAGTTCACTTTTGAAATAGCTGGCGCGGCGAGGATAATCAAAGGCAAGGGTGCTGAGGGCATCAACCACACGGAAATTGCCACTTAAACGGCCATAACGAGTTTCGACCCCTAAAATAGCGACAATAATCTCAGCCGGCACACCATATTGTTGTTCAACTGCTTGCAAGGTTTTGGCATGTTTTGCCCAAAATGCGACTCCGCCGTCAATCAAAGCGGTGTTGAGGAAATTAGGGCGAAATTGGTACCACGGACGTGATGTAGAAGGCCGGTCCATGATTTTCAAAATCGAGGGTTTGCTGTCAACGGCACGCAGGGTGGCTTCAATCACCTCTCGCGGCACACCTCTTTCACGGCTGGTTTGTTCCACAAAAGCCTGCACTTCTGGCCGCATCAATAGCGTTTCATCTGCTTGGGCAGTGGCGGTGAACACAGAAAATAAGCAGGCGGAGAGAAATGCCAAGCGTTGCATGTCAAACCTTTAAATGCAAAGAAAAAAAACATAGTACCTGCAAAGAACAGGAAGTGCTATGCGCTTTGCCGCGAAAAGCCTCAGTGGGTGGGTTTTCGCGCATAAAATCAGATGATGTTTTATTTTTTTGGAGAAAAACATGAGTTTAGAAAGTGCCCGTGCCTATCTGAAAAATTGGCAGCGTGACCAAGATATTTTGGAATTTTCTGTGTCCAGTGCAACTGTGGAATTGGCTGCAAAAGCATTAAATACTGATCCGGCGCATATTGCAAAAACCCTGTCATTCATGGTGAACAGCAAACCGATTTTGATTGTAGCCAGCGGTGATAAAAGAATCGATAACCGCAAATTTAAGCAAACTTTTGGCACGAAACCGGTGATGTTAGCGGCCGAGCAGGTAGAAACGTTGATTGGGCATCAGGTTGGTGGGGTGTGTCCGTTTGGTGTTAACGAAGGTGTCACCATCTATCTTGATGAGTCGTTGCAAGAGTATGAGTTTGTTTATCCAGCTTGCGGTAGCGCGCAATCGGCAATTCAATTAACCCCAACTGAGCTAGTAACGATTGTTCATGCCGCACAGTGGGTCGATGTGTGTAAAGCCAAGTCTGAGGAACGATGACCATGCGCAAAAAACTGCCGATCGGCATTCAAACCTTCAGCGAGATTCGGCAAAACCATTATTACTACGTTGACAAGAGTGAAATGGCTTACCGTTTAGCAAATGAAGGAAAGCATTATTTCCTCTCGCGTCCGCGTCGCTTCGGTAAAAGCTTGTTCCTCGATACCTTGGCTGAACTATGGGCGGGGAATGAGGCGTTGTTTCAAGGGCTGTGGATTCACGATAAATGGGATTGGTCGCTGTCTTATCCGGTGATTCGGATTAGCTTTGGCGGCGGGGTGATGATGAATGTGGAAACTCAACTCCCCAATAAAATCGCTGAGCAAATGCGCATTAATGCCGAGCGTTTGGGGCTGGAAGTTGAACGAGGGGAAGCAGAAACCTATTTCGCCAATTTAATCCGTGCCGCTGAAGCGAAAACTGGTCAGAAAGTGGTGGTGTTAATTGATGAGTA
>NZ_ATVC01000077.1 GCF_000420525.1 Aquaspirillum serpens DSM 68 | reverse complement strand
TACGTTGAGATACCAGCGACCACGAGAGTCTTCGTTAAAACTGCCTGCTCGGAATTCGTATTTTGACAAGCCGTAGGAATCCCACAGGCTAATGTTCATGCCTTTAAAACGAACTTGGCCATTTTTATAGGTCAACGCACCTTTTTTGAAGGGAACCCAGCCGAGTGAGTATTTGGGAGATTTTTTGTGACTGACACGCCAATTTAAGCGTTGTTTTTTGAACTGCCGCAGTCGAGTGGCAAATTCTTCGCAAACCACCTGAACCGTGGTTGAACCAATACTCACCCCTTCGCACTTGCTGAAACCACTGGTGAGTTTTTGCAGATCAAAACCTGATAACCAAATTTGCGGTTTGTTGGTATAACGGCGCAAACTTCGATACTGGGTTTCATTGCAAAAATTCCACACCGTATTCACATCACGCGCCATTGCCAGCAACACTTTCGCGTGCTTGTCTTTGATACGCAGTTTCAGTGTTTTGACGGTTTCCATGACATAATTATAGCAAGCTGTTGTGATGTGATGATTGATATTCAAAGATAATCTGAAGAATAACAAACCATCACACTAGGACGCTTTCAGCGTCCGCGCTCTTGACCTCGGGCTGAACCCCGAGGCTTTGCGCGCATTGGGTAACTTTGTCTTTGATGGTTTTGATCCACCCGAACCTGCCGCCACCCGTCAGGGGTGGGTGTTGCAGGTTAATATCAACCAACAAGGGATGACGCGCTGGCACACTTGGTTAGCCCGCCAAGATCGCCACGGCACACCACATCCCGATCTGCAGACCGCTACCCCGTGTGGGCAAGCGGGGGACACGCAACCCCGCCGCTGTCGTGGTGAGATTGCTGTCGATTAGGCTAACAATGCCAACACCGCATAGGTAAAGGCTTGGGTAGAACAACGGGCAGGCAAATTCAAATCTGGCGTTCCCACCCCAGAGGCCAAAGTCGCAGCCACGGCTTTTTCAATCGCATCGGCGGCCTCTGGTTGATTCCACCAGCTACGTGCCAACAGGGCTAACGACAACATCGCCGCCACTGGATTGGCCTGTCCTGTGCCAGCAATATCCGGCGCCGAGCCATGCACAGGTTCGGCAATCGCAGCCGATTCGCCCAAATTCAACGACGGCGCCATCCCCAAACCACCACCCCACGCCGCCGCCAAATCAGACAAAATATCACCGTACAAATTCGGTGCCACCAAGGTATCAAAACGCTCGGGATACCGCGCTAACTCATACGCCGCCGCATCAACCAACCGTTCTTCCAGTTCCAAGCGCGGGAATTGCGCTTCAGCCACTTCGCGCACACTGTCGCGGAATAAACCATCGGTTAACGGCAAAATATTGGCCTTGTGAACAATGGTCAATTTGCCACGCGATAGCCGACAAGCCACCTCACCAACACGCCGGCTGGCTAAGCGCGTGATGCGCCGCATCGCTGTCGCCACTTCGCCATCGCTTTCCTCTTCACCAATGTAAATATCTTCTGTGTTCTCACGAATCACCAACAAATTCACCCCCTGTCGTGCGCCGGGTAACGGCGGCGATACAGTTGGGCGCAAGTTGGCATAACAGTCTAAACGGCGGCGTAATTCGACAATCGGCGAACGGTAGCCTTCCACTTTGCGAGACGGTGAACTGACGGCACCAAATAACACCGCACCGCATTGCTTGGCAGTCTCAATAGTTTGAATCGGCAGCGCCTTACCGACTCTTTGAAAACAGCCCCAGCCTGCTTCTGCTTCGACACATTCCACTTGCGGTAATACTTGCCGTAACACTTGCACTGCCGCAGGCACCACTTCTTGACCAATTCCATCACCGGGAATCACACACAAACGCAACGCTTCTGCCATGCTATATCGTTCTTTCTTCGCTATTTCAGTTATGGGGATAGTTTAGGCTAAGCATCACCGGCGTATGATCGGAAGGCCGTTCATTTTTTCGCGGTTGTCGGTCAATTTCACAGCTCAGTGCATAAGGTCGTAAGGCATCGGACAGCAAAATATGATCAATACGCAAACCCAAATTGCGCCGAAACATCGCCGCACGATAGTCCCACCACGAATAATGTCCGGCCTCAGCCTGAAATAAACGAAAACTATCGTGCAAGCCGAGATCTAACAGTTGTTGAAATGCGGCGCGTTCAGCCGGTGAACACAACACACAATCACGCCATTTTTCTGCATCATAAACATCGCGTTCATCGGGTGCGATATTAAAATCGCCCAGCAACACCAACTGTGGATAAGTTTGTAATTCTGCAGCGATATAACGCGATAATTGGCTAAACCAGTGCAATTTGTAGTGATATTTATCGGAATCGAGCGACTCACCATTCACACAATAGACGTTAATCACCCGCACCCCAGCGATGGTCGCTGCAATCACCCGCCGTTGTGGATCATCATAATCGGGGATACCAGCCACCGCGTTTTCGCAGGGCAATTTGCTCAGTAGCGCCACCCCGTTATAGGTTTTTTGTCCCGCCCACACGGCGTGATAACCCGCTGCAGTGATCTCTGCCAAGGGAAAAGCAGGTTGATCTAATTTCAGCTCTTGCAACGCAAGCACATCGGGTTGTTGCTGCTCTAACCAATCCAATACCTGTGGCAAACGCACTTTAAGCGAATTGACGTTCCATGTCGCAATACGCATAGCCCACCCTTCTCAACAAAAACCGCATTGTGCCATGTGGTTTTAGAACCCGATCAAGCCATCAGCCAGACAACAGAGCATGCTAATATGCAAAACACTGTCTTTTGTCCATTTTGTCTGTTGCCATGACCTCTTCTCTTCCTATTACGCTGTCAATGTCGTTTGCCGATCCCTCTGGTTGCAGTGGCATTCAGGCAGACGTCCAAACCTTTGCCAGTCTTGGCTGCCACCCCTTGTCAGTCATCACCGGCATCAGCGTGGCTGATACGCGGGGACAAGTCGAATTTCATCCGCTTGAAACCGAATGGGTGATTGAACAAGCACGCTACTTGCTCGAGGATATGAGCGTCAGTGCCTTCAAAATCGGACATGTTGGTAGTATTGAAACTGCGATGGCACTGGCTGAAATTGCAGCAGATTATCCCGATACCCCGCTTGTTCTTGATCCAGCACTGGGTCATGGTGGTGATCTTGCCACTGAAGAATTGGCCGAGGTGATCCGCGATGTCTTGTTACCACACACGCATTTGTTGGTGTGCAGTCCTCTTGAAGCACGTTGGCTATCCAGCAACGATCCAGAAATTGATGAAGACCCAGAACCAGATGCCTGTGCTCGCCGATTGGCCGAAACAGGACTAGGTGGGGTATTGATCACCAGCATCGCCAATCCACAACAACCCCAAGAAATTTTGCATCATCTGTACCAAGGGGCGCGCTGTATCAGCCGTACCCCGTGGCAACGGCTACCCTTCGATTATCGCGGCGCTGGCGACACCCTTTCCGCCGCTATTGTAGCTTTTACCGCCGCCGGCCAACCGATAGCACAAGCCGCCATCGAGGCACAACGTTTTGTCTGGCAAACCCTTGCTGCCGGTTATCGGCCAGGCATGGGCTATCACGTCCCCGACCGCCTATTCTGGGCTTGGCCAGATGCCACAGATGAGCTCACTACAGACAGCGAATCACTGTCTTGATTCGCCAAAGTCGTTAACAGCACATTGAGAATACGCTCAGTCGCACCTTGATGGGCAGCAGCAAAGGCCAAGCCAGCGGCGCCCATCGCTTTCATCAAAGTTGGGTTGTGCAAAATCGCACCAGCAGCCTCAAACACCTCAGCAGGGGTATCAACACGTTGCAAGGCCCCTGCTTGTGCTGCCAATGCAGTCACCTGTAAAAAATTAAAATCAGATGGCCCCATCACAATAGGCACGCCCAAACACGCCGCCTCAATCAAATTTTGCCCACCCAAGGGCAACAAACTGCCACCAATAAACGCCACATCAGCAATGCGATAATAGGCGAACAATTCCCCCATCGAATCCCCCAACCACACGCGTGTTTCAGCGCGAAGCGGCTGTTTTTCACTGCGGCGTTGAAATGGGATATGCCGCGCCTCTAACAATTTTGCGACATCGGCAAACCGCTCAGGATGCCGTGGCACAATCACCAACAGCGCAGGAAAATCAGCCGGAAGGGCATCCAACAACAATGCCTCCTCACCTTCGCGCGTACTCGCTGCAACAAATACTGGCCGTTCCCCACACCACAAGCGGAATTGTGCCGCGAGATCTAAACTATCCCACGTTGGCCGTACATCAAATTTGGTGTTACCCACTACCGTAACCGAACAAGTGGGAGCCAAAGCAGTAAAACGATCGGCATCAGCTTGGGTTTGCGCAGCAATTTGGGTGAGATGGCGTAAGGCGGGGGCAATCAGTGGCCGAATACGGCGATACCCTCGCGCTGACCGCTCCGATAGTCGGGCATTGACCAAAAACAACGGGATGTGCCGTTTATGAGCCGCGTGAATGAGATTCGGCCATACCTCGGTTTCCATTAACACCCCAACACGGGGTTTCACTTCGGCTAAAAAACGCTGTACGGCATGAGGCATATCATAGGGCAAATAGGCAAAAGCAATTTGCTGCCCACGACAACCCATATTGGCAAAGAGCTGACGGGCAGTATCACGACCGGTCGGCGTCATTTGTGTAATCAAAATTGGCAACTGCGGAAAGTGATCTTGCAAAGCCTTCACCAGCGGAATCGCAGCACGCGTTTCGCCGACCGATACTGCATGCAACCAAATCGGCGGCGAAGACATGGTTGGCATTTGACCCATAAAGCGCTCTTGCCAGTGCAAACGGTAGGCGGGTTGACGCTTGCTACGTCTGACCAAATAAAACGCCACCACGGGCGCTAGAAGGTACCACAACAGGGTGTATAGATAGCGAAAGGCCATTAGCTGATCACCTCACTGACCACAGCCAGCACTTCACTTGGCATTGGCATCTGCTGTACCCCACCTAAATTACGAGCTCGTAACGATGGAATCACCCCCGTCTTAGCCGGATCCGTGTCGGTGTAAAGCGCCACTAAAGGCTTATCCAGCGCATTGGCAAGATGACTCAGACCCGTATCGACCCCAACCACACACGCAGCATGCGATAACAAAGCTGCGGCCTCGGTCAGCGAAAGACGCGGCGGCACAAAAGCTGCCGGCATCTGCAAGGCCAGACGCTCGGCACGAGCACGCTCGCGATCATTACCCCAAGGGAGAACACAACGCCAACCATATTGTTGATACAGACCCTCGGCAAGCGTCAGCCAATGAGCCTCTGGCCATTCTTTGCTTTCACGAGAGGTGGCCGTCAGCGCAACACAATACGGGGTTGTGGATAACTCGGGCACCGAGGGCAGTTGCAAAGCAGACAAACCAAAATCAACCTGACTCTCGTCGATTTGATAACCAAAGGCCCGTGCCAACAACAAGCGATTACGCAATACCGCACCCAAACTACGGCTGACGGGGTAACCCTTTTGATAAAAATAGCTCGCCACTGGCTCGCGAATACTGTTGCGGTCAAACCCGACCATCACATCACCGGCGGCCCAGCGGCTTAATACGGCGCTTTTCAGCAATCCTTGTGCATCAACCACCACTTGGTAATGTTCTGCTGCCAGTTGTCGCCGTAACTGGCTTATCTCTTGCCACACCGAAGGCACATACAGGCGCTTACGCCAGCGGCGAACCGCACAAGTCCACACTTTATCCACAGCCGGATGAAGACGCGCAATCTCCGCAAAAGCTTCTTCAGCCAACCAATCGATTCGCCAATGTGGAAAGTGTCGCGCCAAGTCAGTCACTGCAGGCAGGGTATGAACCAAATCCCCCATTGAGGACGTGCGCACCAAGAGTATTTTTGTCATGGGCGGGATTTTAAGCGGCAAATGGTTCCGGACCAAGTCCCATAGAACTTATCCACAGAAGAGAACGAATTCTGCATGGAAAAACTATCCACAGGGTGTTTTGACCCTTTTACCGTTGCTCAAAGCAAGCACCAAGCCCAAAAAAGAATCTAACCACATGATTTTAAAATACAAAAAAGACTTATCCACAGAAAATCACTTACGTTTTTTTGCTGTATCAGGGCTCTGAATCTGTGGATAAGTCTGTGGATAAGCTGTGGATAACTTGTGGATAACTCGGATTTTTTGTGGATTGAAAATTTTATCCACATTTTATCCACAAGTTATCCACCGAGTTATCCATAGGTTTTCCACATGTTAAGTCTTTGATAAATAAAGATTTCAACAAAGTTATCCACAGAAAAAGGGTTCCTTCATCATCATTACTAATATATATTCAATATTTGTTTAATAAGAACTTATCCCCATGCAAGTCAGCGTTGTCATCATCACACTCAATGCCTCACAAACCCTCGAAAGTTGTTTACAGTCATGTCAACAGTTCACAGACATCATCATTCTCGATTCAGGAAGCACAGACGACACCATCAACATTGCTAAGCAATACGGAGCAAAAGTTCACCAACACAACTGGTTAGGGTTTGGTAAACAGAAGCAACTCGCAGTATCACTTGCAAGCAATGATTGGGTGTTATGTCTTGATGCAGACGAATGGTTAAGTCAGTCACTACAAGACGAACTCAAAACACTAGACAATCCAACACAACCCAACACTGTTTTTGCACTACCTAGATGTAATCGGTTTATGGGTAAGTTCTTACGTCATGGAGAAGGTTATCCAGATTGGTGTATCAGACTGTTTAATAAAAAACACGCTCGTTGGAGTAACGACAGTGTGCATGAAGTTGTTGAACACAATGGAAAAGTGATTAGGTTAAAACACAAATTAATGCATGAATCAGGAGAAAAAATCAGTCATTATCTAGAGAAACAAAATCGTTATACTGATTTACAAGCAGAAATTTTATTTAAAAAAGGAAAAAAAGTTTCTGGTTCTTCAGCAATTACCAGTGCTATATTTCGTTTTATCAAGTTTTACATAATAAGAAGAGGTTTCTTAGATGGTTTGCCTGGACTAATTCATATTTTAATCGGCTGCGGAAACAGTTTATTTAAATACATCAAGTTGATGGAATTACAAAGATTACATAAGGAAAAAAAATGATTTACTTAGTAACAGGATGTGCTGGATTTATTGGACGTGCAGTAGCATTGAAACTACTTGAACAAGGCAACACGGTTATCGGTGTGGATAACTTAAACACTTACTACCAACCTCAGCTAAAAAAAGATCGTTTATCCACAATACAAAAATTTTCTAATTTCTTGTTTTTTGAGCAAGATATTGCTGATTATACTAAGCTACAAGAGATTTTCAGCCAGTTTTCTGTTGATAAAGTGATTCATCTTGCTGCACAGGCAGGTGTACGTTATTCAATCACTTATCCACAGGCTTATACACAGAGTAACCTTGTCGGCACTGCCAATATCCTAGAACTATGCCAACAGTTCAAAGTAAAACATTTAGTGATGGCTAGTTCGTCTAGTGTATATGGCAATCGAACCGAAACCCCCTTTTGTGAAGATAGCAATACTGATTCGCCAATTAGTTATTACGCCGCAACTAAAAAAGCAAATGAAGTCATGGCGCATAGTTATAGCCATCTCTATCAACTTCCTATAACAGCATTACGGTTTTTTACTGTTTATGGTCCATGGGGACGGCCAGACATGGCAGTATGGTTATTTACTGAAGCGATTGAACAAGGAAAAGAAATTAAAGTCTTTAACAATGGGCAGTTATGGCGTGATTTTACCTATATTGATGACATTGTTACTGGTGTAATTGCGACAGCAGAAAAACCACCTGTGGATAAGTCAGTGCCATTTGAAATTTTTAATATTGGCAATCATCAACCGGTGTTACTAGACACATTTATCAGCACCTTAGAAAAGGTACTCGGTAAAACGGCCAACAAAATCTATCTACCTATGCAAGCGGGTGATGTGTTAACAACCTATGCTGATACTGAAAAGTTACAACAAGCAGTTGGTTTTTCGCCCAATACTTCATTAGAACAAGGATTAATTCAATTTGTAGATTGGTATCGAAGTTATCCACAGGCTATTTAGTATAAGCTGTGGATGAGTGGGAAAGTGTTTCAAGGCGACTTTTGAGATCTTCTAAAGTCGCTGTGGTTTCATCATGGTTATCATGTAGTGCAATCAAGGCCTGTGCTTTTTCTCGCACCATATTCTCAATATCTTCTTCAAGATCACTCGACATACCAAGCGGTGCGAACGAAGTAATAAGAGAATCAAGCATTTCTGTCATGGTTTGTGTGCTATACGCACGAGCACGGCGGCTGCGTTCGATAAAATCATCAATGGTTTGCCGAATATCCTGCAACATATCCACAATTTGTGTCTGTGTATAACTATTTTGAGCTGTGGATAAGTGTGCCATTAGGCGGCTATTAGCCATTTCTGTTGCAATGGCTAAATGATCTCGCAACCGGCCTGTTTTATCCATGTCTTCAATCGGCATATTGTTCACAAGCAAAGTTAAATGCTCAAAGTTGAAGACACAACGCCGTTTAAACTGAAAAATCCGTTCTAGTGTCCGAACATGATTTAATACGGCAACTTCTAGTGGTCGTTCTTTGCCCTGATCGCTGATAGATAAGACCTCCTCACCTAATCTTAGTTGTACTGCGCCTTCTAAACCAAATTGTCGCAACATGGTTAATAACGTATCGGCAAACTCCTGTGGTGTTGTGTTCTCGGTTAAATTTCGTATGCTTTGGATTAAAATAGCGTATTCATCAATGTTTGATAACAATAATGAACTTAATAATTCTGAATCGGCCATCTGTTGTTTTAATAACATTGCCTCATTAAAGGCATGTCTGACAACTTCAACACGATGCCTAACTTCATCAATTGCATAAGGCTTAAAAATAAAATCTTCACCCCCTGCATCATAACCATGTAATCGATCTTCTAAACAGTTGCGACCAGAAATAAAAATCACTGGTATGTTTTGGGTCGTTGAATGATTTTTTATTTTTTGACAAAAAGAAAACCCATTCATCCCTGGTAATTCCACTTCAGTCAAAATAATACTGGGTGTTTGGGTTGCTAATTGTGCTAGACAACTTTCTGCTGAATCGAATAAACTGACTTGATATTCTTCAGCAAAAATTGATTGCAGCATAATACGTGACGTTACACTGGCATCAACGGCAAATAAAACAAATTCAGGCAGACTCATTGACTTGATCTCAAGTTAGGTGATGTCTTAATTAAATTTCTTGCTGGTCGATAGCATATTTCTCAAAAGTAGTAAGAAATACCTGACCAATAGCATGGTCTAAAGATGCAAGGACCGCTTGAGCCTGTTCTTGATTGAGAATTGAAGGATGATTTTTTTGAATCGATTTTGGCAGCGTTTTTTTTGGCAGCGTTTTTGAGAAATAAGCCACTGCCCAGGTAGGAAGCGAAATTTTATCAGTTTTATTTTTTGCCGCTAAAGTCACATTTTGATGATTAGGATCTTTTTTCATTTCCTCAAAAGAAGCCATCACATCATCTTCTTTACCTTCCAATAACTGGACACAACGCTTGTTGTGGTAAAACATCAAACCAGAAACTCGTTTGGTTAGATGTTTTTCTTTGGCTTTTCTGAGAATATCCAGTTCTTCTGCTTCGCTAGCGTGAGCGATAATTTCGCTGGTATGAATCAATTGCACGAATTGCATGTTTGAAACTCCCATGGCTGAAACAAGGTTTGACGAAACAGCATAGGGAGTTTTTGTTAAAACTAGATGGCAGTGTTATGAATTTATCATTTAATACAGTGGTGTCTATTTCATTTTATCCCCTGCGCCGTAAAACCTCGCCATTCATGGCGGGGATATCAGGCGCAAACGGCAAAGCTGTTTTAGGGTTTGGTGTTGTGGTTGTAAAGTAAAAACAAATCAATGTTTGCTTTGCTGTTTGTATAATGAGCGTATGAAACGACTCCAAGCCTTCAAATTCCAACTGACACCCAACGGCCAGCAAACACGGCAAATGTCGCGCTTTGCGGGTTCGTGTCGGTTCGTCTTTAATAAGGCGTTGGCGTTGCAAAAGGAATGGTATCAGACTGACCCGACAAGCAAGTTTTCTTACGTCAAATTGGCTAATCTTTTGCCCAGCTGGAAGCAAGAATT
>NZ_ATVC01000076.1 GCF_000420525.1 Aquaspirillum serpens DSM 68 | reverse complement strand
CTTGCTTCCAACTGGGCAACAGATTGGCTAATTTGACGTAAGAAAACTTGCTTGTCGGGTCAGACTGATACCATTCCTTTTGCAACGCCAACGCCTTATTAAAGACGAACCGACACGAACCCGCAAAGCGCGACATTTGCCGTGTTTGCTGGCCGTTGGGTGTCAGTTGAAATTTGAAGGCTTGAAGTCGTTTCATGCGCTCATTATACAAACAGCAAAGCAAACATTGATTTGTTTTTACTTTACAACCGCAACACTAAACCCTAAAACGGCTTTGCCGTTTGCGCCTGATATCCCCGCCATGAATGGCGAGGTTTTACGGCGCAGGGGATAAGCTGGAGTGCAAGGGGTCTTCACAACCATTGCTATAGTGGGCAATCCATTGCAAACGCAGTTGGTTGAAATCGACAAAAAAGCGGGGGTCGAGTGGGATGTCGTGCGTGACCAACGCCCCAGCTTGTTCAGGCTTTAACGAGATCGTGGCTGCGGTTGGCGACTCCATCAGCGGCGGTAAAGGCGGTGGCGCTTGTTCCACATTCGCCCCAGCCCACATAGGGAATGCCAACAAGCCAACGCAACAGAGACCACGCTGTAACAGTCGGTGCCAACGCGGCAGAGAAAGAGAGAACAAGGTCGTGGTTTTCATAGCAGGTTTATCAGTTGGCAAGCACAAAAAAAGCACCCCACTTGTGGCGAGGTGGGGTGCATTTTCTCACAAAAATTAGGTGAGTAAATATTAAAACCGATAACAAACGTCAGCCAAGCGACGATTTGAGACCAGATAGAGCACAGCATCTGCGGTAATGGCCTGTTCGGTTACTGCCGCCGTTACCATGACAACATGGCTGTCGCGTACCGCCCGAATTTGTTGTAACTCACACGCCAAAGTCGGCCCAGCATCGAAAATATCGACAAAGCCGTTATAGCGAAATCCTTCGCTTTCTAATAACGCTCGCGCCGGACGGGTTGCCTGATGCACTTCACCAATTACCGCCTGTGCCGCTGGCGAGAGAAAAGCGGTATAGACCAAGTGCTGTGGCATTAACTCGGCAATAAACGATTTGTCCCCCACGCCAGTGAGGTAGTCTGCTTCGGAAAACTCCATACTGAAAAAATGGCGGCCCAGACTTTCCCAAAACAGCGACCGCCCCTGTTCATCCGACACCCCGCGCATTTCCGCGATAACCAACGGTGCAAAACGGTGTGGAAATTCCGCCAAAAACAGAAAACGGGCTTTTGATAACAAAGCACCATTACGCTGTTTACGCCAATCGGGATGAAGAAACAGCGAACACAGTTCTGAAGCGCCAGTAAGATCGTTGGTCAAACATAGCGTGGTGAGGCAGCGGTAAATTTGTAGTTCATGCGAGGCTTTGACCGTCAGGCCAACACGATAGTTATACCAAGGCTCATGCCCACCCACCGCGCCTTCTAAACCACAAATCCCCACCACCTGTCCGGAGGAGGTGTCTTCTAATACAAATAAAAAACTGGAATCATGTGCAGCCAAATCAGCCGCCATCGAAGCAAGCGAAGCCGCCACCCGTTTCGCCAAACGAGCTTCATTGGCAGGCAATGACGTTACCCCAACGCCGGTACAACGCGCTAAAGCAAGCAAGGCCGGTAAATCAGCGGCTTGAACCGCACGCACTAACATCACTGCACCTCGCTTTCTAATGCAATGCAACGTAATTCATCCCCTGCTTGCCGCTGTAGCAGTTGCGCGGTATCTGCACTGATTTGAATTCCATCAGCAGTCAGATGGGCAGGGGCTAACACACAACGAAACTCAGCCACCGCTACATTAGCGAGCAGGTAGGGCTTGGCATCCGCCGGTAGCACTGACAACAGTTCAATGGGATAAAGACGTTGTTGCTGTAGGGTGTGAATGGCGTCAGTCCGCACTAATAGAGTAGGCCCACCATCAAAGATGTCGATGTACGGGCTCAGCTCAAATCCTTCGGCCCGCAAGACATGGCACGGCAAAGCCGAGGGTGCCCCGACTTGGCCGATGACAGCTTGGGCTTCTGCGGATAACAGCGGTACGTACACGGGATGTTGTGGCATCAGTTCGGCAATGAATTTACGTCCTTTGACGCCACAAATCATTTCTGCTTGTTGGTAGTCAATCCCAAAAAACGGCTCCCCGACGGCATCCCAAAACGGCGAAGAACCATCGTCTCTGGTTACGCCCAACATTTCTGACACCACGCTATCAGCAAATCGCGCCGGCGCGTTCGCCATAAATAGAAAACGTGCCCGCGACAGCAAGTGAGCCAGCGGCAATGTGGCATACGATGGACGCAGATAAAACGAGGTCAACAGCGTGTGGCCTGTTAGGTCATGGCACAGCGATAGCACAGCAATTTTGTTATGCACCGCCAGTGCTGGTGAGGCATGGATTAGGGTTTCTTGCCGAAAGCTATAAAAAGCCTCGCTCATCCCCGCCGCCGCCACCACACCGGCAATGCCGACGATTTCACCCGTGCGCGTATCTTCTAAAACAAACAGATAGCTTTCTTCACCATAACAACGCACCTGCGCTGCCAAAGATTGTTGACTGGCTTTGATACGGTGTTGCAACGCTTCACGGTTGGCAGGAAGCGAGGTCATCCCAACCGGTGCTTCATTCGCTAACTGTTCTACCGCCATCAAATCGGCCAAGGTAGCCGGACGAAAAAGCAACATAGCCACCTCTACATATGAATGTTGAATCACCATCGAGAATTGGGCGGTACTGGGTTTGATTCTACGCAAGCCACAGCAAACAAGATTGCTCCAGCGCGACATGCTTTTCACTGATTGTCATTTTTTTAGCCAGATCGCCCAATAACATCGCTAAGACAACACCAAAGCCATTTTTTTCGCCTTTGTGCTAGAAACGACATAACCTGTCGTAACGCACTGCTATCATGCCAAGCCATTAAGCCATCATCTTTTTTCGAGGTTGTGCTCATGTCTTCCCACGATACCCTAGTGCGTCGTTTATCCGAGATGTTATTCAAGCTTAACCAAGGCGAACGCCTCGACCCTGCGGCCTTGGCAGAAGAATTCGGCGTCAATATCCGCACCATCCAACGCGATTTAAATGAACGGTTTGCCTATCTTCCATTAGAAAAACATGATCGCCTGTATGCCCTCGAGCCGAGTTACCTTGGCCGCCTGACTTTTCACGACATCAATCGCTTTGCTTCGCTGTCTGGTCTTGCCGGTTTATTTCCTCAAATCGATCAACACTTTTTGCGTGAGTTATTCGATCACCGTATGCAAGAAGCCATGTTGATTCATGGCCATTCGTATGAAGATTTAAGCCAACAGTGGGAATTGTTTAAACAGCTGCAACAAGCCATTGTGCAACATCGACAAGTGACTTTTATTTATCAAAAAACAGAAGGGGAGAAAGAAGTCACGGTTAAACCTTATAAGCTGATTAACCATACAGGCATTTGGTATCTGGCAGCTGTCGATCAAGATAAAGTGAAATCGTATTCTGTGGCCAAAATACAAAAACTCTTTGTCAGCCAACACACTTTCCCGCCCGATCAGACGATTTTAGATATGCTTCAGCATGAAGACAGTATTTGGCTGAATAAGCAGAAAACTGAAGTGATTTTAAAGATCGGTGTTAAAGCAGCTCATTATTTTCGGCGTCGTAAATTGATTGCAGGCCAAGTGATTGAAAAAGAGTTAGAAGACGGCGGTTTGTTAGTCTCTGGTCGCTTTGCCCATCCTAATCAAATTTTGCCGATTGTCCGTTATTGGATTCCAAATGTAACGATTGTCAGTCCAGAGGCATGGCAACAAGATATGGAACAAGAATTACGCGATTATCTAAAGCAATGAGTATGGCTATGTTGCTATGGGCAGTTATTTTACTGTTGATTATTATCACAGTTTATCTGATTTTTCTTTACTTTCATCATTTCGACTCATTAACCCTAATGTTGATATTGGTGTTTGGTATTTTCTTGTTAGTGCTTTTCTATGGCACTGGCTTTGCATTGACTATCGCATCGTTATGGCTATTACAAGCATGGGGGGCGTGGCTTGGGTTTTGTTCTGTGTTAGTGAATTTATTGCTTGGTGTGGCAATGGGTTGGTTGTTGTTTGAAAAACATTTATCAAAGGAGCGTGTGAAATGATTAAAAAATCTTTGTTGGCGGTTACCGCCATGATGCTAACCGCAGCGGTTTATGCAGAGCCCATTTCTGGTGTGTTAACCATTGGTAAACAACACTCGGCATTGGTTTCTGTGAGTGAAGGATCGGGTGATGTGGTGGCATATACTTTTGCCAATCAATCTAGCGTGGGAAAAGCTATTTTTAATCACTGTTTACCAGAGATGTGGTGTGAAATTGCACAACCTAAAGTTGGAACAGGGGATATTCCAAATTTGGGTTTTGATTTTACTGTGTCTGGTGGTTGGCCTTTGTTAGCGGCCAAGGGAGTCAGTTTAACAAATAGCCAAGTTTCTTATGGTGAGCGTTTGAAAACTCGTTATGGTGTTTTAAGCGTGAATGCTGATGGTAGTTTACGGTTAAACAATAAAAAATTCCTGCCCCATATCCAATCCAAGCGAATTCTTCTTTAAGTTTTGTCGGCCATTATGAAATGGGGAAAACGGATTTTGTTCTGGTGCAAAATACCGGCGGCACTGCTTGTCCTGCTTTATTTCATATTGTGAGTTTGCATCCACAAAAACATACCGGTACCGCAGAGTTTGGCACTTGCTCGGAGTATTTTAGCCTCGGCAATGTTAGCAATGATGGTTTAACGATGTATGTTGCTGATTTTACTGGTAATAAACCGAAGCGGGTGACTTATCGTTTATCGCAAGGTAAGTTAACCGAGAATGGTAAACCTGTGAAATAGGAGCACTCCGATGCCAATTCCCCCTTCACCAATGAGATATCGGTGTGTGCAATGTGGCTGGTCCACTATTACACGACCAAAGAGTGATTGTTTGTTACCAGGAGATATTATTCATCGCTGTCCACAGTGTGGAAGCAAAAACTTAAAGACTACAGAGAAGACGAGCGTATTGAGGTTTTTTCAAAAAATAACAAAAAAACAACAAAGGCATAGACAAGTCATAAAATGACATGTAAGATAGTCAAAAATCTTTAAACCAACTGAAGAAAGAAAATTTTATGCACGAGCATAATATTGAACTGCTAAAGAAAGAAGCTCAGCGCTTGGTAAAATCAGAAGCTTCTCTTCTAAAAGAAATGTTAAACATTGAAGGATTGTTAGTTGACATTAATCAAGAACAATCACTGAGTAAAGCCTCGGCTGAACAAGCTGTAGGCGTTCTAGAGGATGAACAGCGGAAACTCGAAAATTTCGATATGATCATTGCTGTTGTAGGAACAATGAAAGCTGGAAAATCAACAACGATTAATGCAATTGTTGGCAGTGAGGTATTACCTAACCGTAATCGGCCAATGACTGCATTACCTACATTGATTCGTCACACCAAGGGACAAACAACACCAGTTTTAAAATTTGAAAACAATCAACCAATTAATGAGTTAATTCTTAATTTAGAGAAAGAGATTCAAAACCAGAATCAGTTTAAAAAAATAGAAAGCTTATGTCAGTCAGACCCGGACATGAAACGTTTGATTGAATTTATTTCATCAAAAAATCGCTATGAAAATCAATATCAAGGATCTGATGCAATCTTTGATTTTTTAAGAGGCTTAAACGACTTAGTCCGTCTTTCACGGGAAATAGACATCGATTTTCCATTTGAAAAATATATATCAATGAATCAATTCCCGATCATTGAAATTGAATTTGTGCATTTAAAAGAAACAGATTCAAATCAAGGCCGACTAAGCCTCTTAGACACACCTGGACCAAACGAGGCAGGTCAACCACATTTAAGAAAAATGATGCGAGAACAATTGCAAAAAGCATCTGCTGTCTTGGCTGTATTAGATTATACTCAGTTGAAATCAGATGCTGATTATGAAGTTAGAAAAGAATTACAGGAAATAGCTGATACATCTAAGAATAGGCTATATGCAATTGTAAATAAGTTTGACCAACAAGACCGCCGAGGAGATGACGAAGAAACCATAAAAAACTTTATTTCTCTTGATTTAATGAAAGAGAAAATCACAAATGACAGCATTTTTCCTGTTTCCTCTAAGTGGGCTTATCTTGCCAATCGAGCAAAACATGAAATCTCTCTCAAAAACAATCTTCCAGACTTTGAGAAAGAGGATTGGGTGCAAGATTTTGCAGAAGAAGCTTTAGGGAAACGCTGGAAAGGAAAAATAAATGATCGAGAAGAAATATTACAAGCAATCGAGGATCTATGGACTGACTCCCGTTTTGAGTTACCACTCAAAAAAGTGATCGAAACTGCTCATAGCAGAGCTGCAATATTTGCAATCGATTCAACAGCAGCAAAACTACTGAATTTTTCTGAAAGAATGTCAAACCTAATAAACATTAGAGAAACTGCAATAAAAAAGGATGCACAGGAACTTCAAACACAAATTCAGCATTTAGAAAAAGATATTTCAGAGATAGAAAACAGCGAGAAAAAATGTAAAACAAATATTTCTCAAACAATGATTTCTCTTGAACAAAAAGCTGATGCTGTGTTGAGAAACACTAAAAAAGAAGCTATTGAACTTATTAAAAATTACTTTGAAGAAGGAAAAAGAATTGAAAAACAAGAAAACCAAAAAACAAAAGAAGAGTTAAGAAACAAAAGCTTAATAAGAAAGCTTTTATCGACAAACAAATCTCATGATGATTTTGATATGAATAACCCTATCATGAGCTTTTCAGATAGATCCACGGCTCTTGACCTAAAGGAAAAAATAAACAAATCGGTTTCAACAGTTCTGCAAAACACGGAAGAAATAATAATCAAAGAAATGAAAGATGCATTATCGGAATTCCAAAACCTATTCCATCAAAATCTTCAATCAAGCACTCAATCAATCGTTGAGAGAATGGAGAAAAGATCAAAAGAAGACGGTTTTGAAATTAACATTTCAATACCAAGTTTATCTGGTGTCAATTTTAACGTGTCGGCTAGTCAAATGCTTGATGATATCATTTCAGAGAAAACCGAAACAGTCACAAGACAAAGAAGAAAAAGTGGAGTTTGGGGGACGATTTGCAAATGGTTCGATACAGACGATTGGGGGTGGGAAGAGTATCAAAGAAAAGAGTCCTATTATGTAATAAATATCGATTCCGTACATAAAAAGATGGTTTCTCAAATCGATTCGGTTTTCTCTGGAATGGGGGAAACAATCTCTATTTATGTTAGTAAGCCACTAAATAAAGAGTTAGAAGATTTCTTCGATGAGCTAAGAAAAAAGGTCGAGGGAATTCGCGGAAACCTTTTGCAAAGTATAACAGATAAAAATCTAAACAAGATGAAGCAAGAAGCTCTTTTTCTAGAGTTAGGACGATTAAGAAAAAGCATGCCCGCTATTGTAAAAGACTCAAAGTCACTAAAAGGAGACATTGAACCTTTAGTTACTCAATAAAGAAAGAAAAATAAAAAATGCCTCCAGTTGAAATAAAAAACGATGTTTTTCGGGCAATGAACTTTTTACCAGAAAAGTTTGTGGTTGATTTTGCCAATGGAATTGACGTTGCGCGTGATCATATCCGTTTCCAAAGAGAGAACGATAAGTTTCTAATGCGTATACTTAATGGTTTTTCGGGTAAAAGTGCGCGCCGACAAAACGAAATCAATCAAAGCTTAGCTGATGGAGTAGAAGGTGCATTGAAATGGCTGACAGAACTGGCGCACTCAGTTGCAAAAACCAACTATGCACTGGTAAAGGTAAATGAGCGTGTAGCGGTTATTCAAAAGAATGTCATCGACCTTGCCCATTACTCAGCCGAAACTCGTCAAAAACTGGAGGCATTGTCTGTTCAACTTCATTCACGGATAGATCAACTTTCACATGAAATAAACCGCATAGACATTACACAAAAAGCCAAAATACAGCTAGATCATGTTTTCGACAAATGGGGCGCAGGCAGATTAAATCATTTTTCTCCCATCACAAAATGCTATATCACACTAGAAGAATTGTATTGGGGAAATTTTGGTGATTTATGCCGTAGCCAAATCGAAAACAATCAAACACTGGCACAAACCATGTTAGAAAATTTGGCGAATCGACTGATTCAACAATTAACTAAAGAAGCTGATACAACTGCACAGCAACGAGTTGGCCTATCCACATGGACAAACCAACACATTACGTCAGAACAGATTGCTACTGATTGGATAGAAGCACTGAACTATGCCGGAGATTGGGCAGAACCCGACCCACATCCTTTTGTTTTCACCACAACACAAATGCCAAACCAACTGCCCGTTTTTCTACCAAGAATTTGTTCAGCAGAACGAGTTGCAGAGGCAATGGTAAGTGAAATCTTTGAAAGGAATTAAAATTCGATGGAAAAGCTAAAAGTCGGACTGGTTTTATCCGGTGGTGGGGCGAAGGGTGCTTATCAAGTGGGCGTTGTTAAAGCACTATCAGAACTTGGGGCACAGGTTGATGCTATTTCTGGTGCAAGTATTGGTGCGTTAAATGGTGCCATTTTAGCCTCCTCGCCTTCCTTAGCAGAAGGCGCACAACGATTAGAAGAGGTTTGGCTAAAACTAGCACAATCATCTCCATTAGTCGTTAAAATGCCTAAATATTTTAACTTGTTGGCTATTGCCGGTTTAAATATTCAAGGCTTACGTTATCTCGACCAAATTTTTAAATTTATCACCAATAGCAGAGGGAAAAAACTTCCAAATTGGCTTAGTCAGTGGGCTGGTGTCAGTGAAGCACTTTCTAGTGGCGCACTATCCCATGACCCACTTCATCAGTTGATGGATAAATATCTTAATGCAGATGCTTTAATATCAGGACTGCCCTTATATATTTCAGTGTATAGAAGTCATGGTGCATTATCCGATATTTTTTCCTGTGTTATGGCTGAGATAGGAATAAAAAACACTGAAAAATCTGAATTTTTACACATTCAATCTCTAGCTAAAGAAGAGATGAAATCAGCATTGCTCGCATCTGCTGCTATCCCTCTGCTTTTTGCCCCGCAACAAGTTAATAATCAGATTTATTCTGATGGCGGACAAGGCGGCTGGGAAAAAATGCAGGGTAACACACCAATTACACCATTATTAAAAGCTGGCTATAAAATGATCATCGTCACTCATTTGTGTGATGGATCAATGTGGAGTCGCCATGACTTTCCTGATGCAACAATCTTAGAAATCCGACCTACTCAACAATCGATTAGCAGAGGCGGTGAGATTAGCGATTTACTAGGATTTGACTCTAGTAAAATTCCATCTTGGATAGAACAAGGCTACACAGATACTCACCAATGTTTGGAAAAGATCATTAAAGCAACTCAAGCACGTCATGAATTGCGCACTTCGGAAAAAGCAGTGATTGACAGCGAAAAAGCTTTTATATCACTTGATCGACAAATGGAAAATGCCATGCGTCGATTAGTATAAAAACCTTCCCACACCAACACGACTTCTAAGTGGTCCAGAATTTGGGCCACTTGTCACCTCATATGCGTTTTCGACTGGCACCAAGTTTGTAACGTACACTAGACCTCAGCACAGATTCCACCTTCTGCATGAGGGCTTTCAAAATGCACCGTAAAAAACTGCCTATTGGCATTCAAACCTTCTCCAAAATTCGTGAAGACAACCATTACTACATCGACAAGACGCCGATGGCCTATCAACTGGCTATGCAGGGGAGTCATTACTTTTTATCTCGTCCGCGTCGCTTCGGTAAAAGCTTGTTCCTCGATACCTTAGCTGAACTGTGGGCGGGGAATGAGGCGTTATTTCAAGGGCTGTGGATTCACGATAAATGGGATTGGTCGCGGTCTTATCCGGTGATTCGGATTAGCTTTGGCGGCGGGGTGATGATGAATGTGGAAACCCAACTCCCCAATAAAATCGCTGAGCAAATGCGCATCAATGCCGAGCGTTTGGGGCTGGAGGTTGAACGAGGGGAAGCAGAAACCTATTTCGCCAATTTAATCCGTGCTGCTGAAGCGAAAACTGGTCAGAAAGTGGTGGTATTAATTGATGAGTACGACAAACCGATTCTCGACAACATCACCGATCCCGAATTGGCAAAAGCCATGCGTGACCGATTGCGCAATCTGTATTCGGTGATCAAAGACCT
>NZ_ATVC01000075.1 GCF_000420525.1 Aquaspirillum serpens DSM 68 | reverse complement strand
TGCGTGGCCGCCTGCACCGCTGGGCGTGGCGGCAGTTGCAAACCTTCGTCGAATACAAGGCCAAGGCAGCAGGCATCGCGGTCGAATACGTCAACCCGGCCTACACCAGCCAGACCTGCTCGTGTTGTGGAGGATTGGGGAAGCGCTCGAAACACCGTTTCGAGTGCCCTCACTGTGGTCTGCGGGCGCACAGCGACTTGAATGCAAGTCGGAATCTTGCCCGCATTGGCGAGACCGCCGTCTCGCCAAGGGCGGCTGTAAATACGCCTGATGTTGGAAATGGGATCAACCATGCTCTCGTTTCACAATAAAGCCTTCGACTTCAGTCGCGGGTTATTTACTTTGCCTTTTGTTATAGCGTAATAAAGCTGCTAATCTGTTTGCCTCAATATAAAAATAGATGGTTGAGTTTTTACCATAGTAAGCTCAACACATCAGCTCTAGGAGGCACACCATGTTGTCGCAACTTTCCGTGAAAGCAAAGTTGTTGTTATTGCTTTTGCTTGCGCTGGTTGGCATGTTGATCATCTCTGGTTTGGGGATGATGACCGAGCGCGAGACCTTGTTGAACGAACGGCAAAACAAGGTTCGCAATATCGTTGAAACCAGTATTGGCATATTAAGTTACTACGAGGCTGAGGTGAAAGCCGGTCGGATGTCGCTGCCAGCGGCACAAAATGCCGCTAAAAATGCCATTTCCGCAATGCGTTATGACGGAAATGCGTTATGACGGAAAAGAGTATCTTTTTATTTTTGATATGCAGTTAAAGATGCTGATGCATCCAATAAAACCAGAGATGAATGGTCAAGATTTATCTGGTTTAAAAGATCCTGCCACCGGTCGTTTATTTATGGTTGAAATGCGCGATTTGATTCAGGCCAATAAACCCGGTTTTGTGCACTATTTATGGCCACAACCTGGCAGTGAAGAACCGGTGCCAAAAGTGGCCTATGGACAAGGTTTTGCTCCTTGGGGTTGGGGTGTTTCAACCGGTATTTATCTTGATGATGTCGAGCGTGCTTTCTGGTCGTCTCTCTGGGTACATTTGCTGCAGATTCTGGCCGTGGGTGCGGTGATTATGCTGTGTGCAATTTGGATTAGCCGTGGTGTGGCATTGCCGCTGTCTAATTTGGCAAAACAGCTTGATGCCGCTCGTGTTAATAAAGACCTGACTGGTCGTTTGCCTGTTGAAGGAAAAGATGAAATTGCTCGTGTAAGTCAGGCCTTTAATTCGCTATTAGCCGATACCCAAAATATTATGCTGAGCATTCGCCGCTATAGCCAAAACTTAGCAGAGCAGTCGGGTAAATTAGCTCGCGGGGCAGAATCTCTCTCCAGTGCAACCATGCAGCAATCGGGGGCGATTGCTTCTTCTTCGGCGTCGTTGGAACAAATTACCGCCAGCATCGAAGAAACTGCCTCGTTAGCTGAACACTTACGCGATACGGCCGCAGTGAGCCATCAACATACTTTAGATGGGATGCAAACTTCGCAGGTGTTGCAACAACGCTTATTAGAAGCGCGCAAGATGCTGAACGAGGAAATTGCCGGCACCGCAACACAGGTGATTGATAGCATGGGGGCGATCTCGGATATGACGTGGCAGGTGCGTGATATTGCTGACCAAACCAATTTATTGGCGTTGAATGCAGCGATCGAGGCAGCGCGAGCAGGCGAAGCCGGACGGGGTTTTGCGGTGGTGGCGGATGAAGTACGCAAGCTGGCTGAAAAGTCGGCACATTCTGCCAGCGAGATTGATCAAATTACCCATCGCCTACAAGGGCTGTCCCAGTCCATGCACCAACAGATTGCCCATGGTTGTGAAGGCCTTGCTGAAAGCGAAGGGGCAGCAGGTAATGTCAGCTCGATTTTGGATGAGGCCTGCCGGACTGCGGAAGAAACTCACCGCAGTGCGACCGATATTAACGGTGCTTTGTCAGAGCAAAGCCAAGCAGTGAACCGCATTGCGCTTGATGTTGAACAAGTGGCCAGCGCCAGCGATACCAACCAAACGGTAGCCAACAGTGCTTTGCAATCGGTACGGGAACTGGATCAGATGGCGGTTGCGCTACGACAGGAAGTGGAAAACTTCCGTCTCGATTAAGGCGCTAGGCAACGGCTAAGGGCTGTGGCAGGCTGTGGGTTTTTCGATGTTGCGAGCGGTATTCCGTGATGAATCTCACCACCCCTGCCCTGCTGTTTCCCGCCATTTCGCTGATTTTATTGGCGTATACCAACCGTTTTCTCGGTCTTTCCAGTGTCATTCGCCATTTGTATGGCGAATATCAGCAACACCCTGATGAAACTTTACTGCGACAAATCAGTAACCTACGGCGCCGTGTCTTATTGGTGCGAAACATGCAAATTGTTGGTACTGCTAGCATGTGTCTTTGTGTGGTAAGCATGATGTTGGTGTACTACCGCCACGATAGCTATGCGGTATACGCTTTTGGTTTGAGTCTACTTTTGATGCTGCTATCGTTGTTAATTTCGGTGTACGAGATGTTTTTATCAGGCGATGCGCTGAATATTTTGTTGTCGGGGATGGAGCAAGAGTTGGAAAAACTCGACGACGGGCCGCGTTTGGCCCGTCGCATAAAACGTGATTAGCCGAGTAATAAGGCATCATCACTGACGGCTTCACCACGCGTGCGCTCGAACATGGCAAGCAAATCGGGCACATCCATATTGGCGCGCTCACTGCCAGCCACATCCAAGACCACACGACCTTGATGCAACATAATCGTGCGCTCGCCGTGGTCTAAGGCTTGGCGCATCGAGTGGGTCACCATCAAGGCGGTGAGTTTTTGTTCGGCGACGATTTGGTCGGTGAGTTCCAACACAAAGCCGGCGGTTTTGGGATCGAGTGCCGCTGTGTGTTCATCCAACAATAAAATGCGCGACGGCTTTAACGATGCCATCAGCAAACTCACCGCTTGTCGTTGGCCACCAGATAACAAACCCATGCGGTCACTGAGACGGTTTTCTAAACCCAGCTTAAGGCGCGCCAGCTTTTCACGGAACATATCGCGCAATTCAGGACGAACCGCACGACCGAAGCCGCGTTTTTCGCCTCGCTGCCATGCCAGCGCGAGGTTTTCTTCT
This sequence comes from Aquaspirillum serpens DSM 68, assembly GCF_000420525.1. Classification (GTDB taxonomy): domain Bacteria; phylum Pseudomonadota; class Gammaproteobacteria; order Burkholderiales; family Aquaspirillaceae; genus Aquaspirillum; species Aquaspirillum serpens. The sequence continues at coordinate 7,391 of NZ_ATVC01000075.1, read as the reverse complement.
ATCGTCAGGCCTTCACAAGTGCCTGCCATCGGGTCTTGGAACACCCGTGCCACCAAACCAGCGCGTTGCCATGCGTTCAGTCGAGTGACGTCTTGTGAATCGATACGAATTGAACCACTATCGACTAACAAATCACCACTGATTGCATTCAAAAAAGTGGATTTACCCGCGCCATTACTGCCAATCACTGTGACAAATTGACCGGTTTCAATATGCAAATCTAAACCCCGCAAAGCACGGTTTTCAATCGGTGTGCCGGGGTTGAAGGTCTTGGTCAAACCTTGTGCGTGCATCATGATTATTTCGCTCCGCTGGCACGTCTTAGTTTAGCTTTTAACATCGGTAACACCAATGCAAAGCCGACCAAGACGGCGGTAATCAAATTCAAGTCTTGGGCTTGTAGGCCAATAAAATCGGCAGTTAACGCTAAGGCGATAAACAGACGATACAGAATGGCACCTAAGACCGTGGCGAGCGTAATGATCCATAAATTTCGGCTTGGAATTAAAGTTTCACCAATAATCACGGCCGCCAAACCAATCACAATTGTACCCACGCCCATCGAGATATCCGCCCCGCCTTGGGTTTGCACATAAAGCGCACCACCGAGAGCAATGAGGGCATTAGACAGTGCCATCCCTGCCAAGGTGTAACGGTTAGTGGAAATCCCTTGTGCGCGTGCCATCCGTGGGTTGGCGCCGGTGGCACGCAGCGCTAAACCGGATTGCGATGCAAAGAATGCATCTAGCCCAAGTTTCACCGCAATCACCACTGCCACTAATACCATCGGTTGAATCCAATAGGCGCTATCACCGCCTTCGCCAATAAATGGCGTGAATACGGTCGCCTCACCTAACAGGGGCACGTTCGGCGCACCCATAATTCGCAAATTGATGGAATAAAGGGCAATCATCACCAAAATACTGGCCAGCAGCTGCAAGATATTTAGACGCACATTAAGCCACGCTGTGACCCAGCCAGACATCGCACCGGCAACTGCCGCAATCGCGCAAGACAGCCAAGGATCATGACCGCCGCTGATAAGGGTTGCCGCCACCGCGCCTCCGAGGGGGAAGCTGCCATCAGCGGTCAGATCAGGAAAATTCAGGATACGAAAGGAAATCAACACACCCAAGGCGACAAGCGCAAAGATGAGCCCGATTTCCAAAGCGCCCATGAGGGAAATGAATGACATGAACACCTCTTAAAAAAACAAATACCGCGCCGGATTGGGCGCGGTGAAGTCGAACAGGGCAGCGGCTTACACTGCCCACGAGAAAGAAGTTATTTAATCACTTCTTTGGCTTCCTTCAGCAACGCGTCTGGCAGAGGGTTGCCCTGCTTTTTCGCTGCTTCTGGATTAACCGTTAACGAGACTTTATCACCGAGTTGTGGCGCAATACTACCCGGGGCTTCGCCTTTCAGAATACGGGCCACAATACGACCGGTTTGGCGACCCATATCGTAGTAGTTCATCCCCAAGGCTGCGCTGGCGCCACGTTTAACCGAATCGGTATCCGCTGCAACCAATGGAATTTTGGCATCGGAAGCGACACGCACTAACGATTCGTAGGTGGAAACGACGTTGTTATCTGTCGAGGTGTAGATCACATCGACCTTACCAATCAGGCTTTTTGCTGCTGGTGCCACATCGACAGTACGTGGGGCAGCGGCCTCGACCAGTTGCAAGCCACGTTTTTGTAATTCGGTCTTCAGTTCTTTTGCCACACTGACCGAATTCACTTCACCGGGGCTATACACCATCCCGACATTTTTGGCGTTGGGTTTTACCTTCAAGATCAAATCAACTTGCGAAGCCAGCGTCAATTTGTCGGACACCCCAGTGATATTAGTGCCAGAGGGTTTCCAATCTTTTGCCAATTTAGCCGCAACAGGATCTGTGACTGCGGTAAACACGACAGGAATGGTTTTGGTTGAGGCTGCCGCTGCTTGGGCGCTCGGGGTGGCAATCGCAACAATCACATCAGACTTATCACCCACAAATTTCTTGGCAATTTGACCAGCGGTGGCAGGGTTGCCCTGTGCGCTTTGGTATTGATACTTCATGGTTTTGCCCGCTTCAAAACCCAGCGCTTTCAGTTCGTCTTCAATCCCTTTACGGGCGGAGTCGAGGGCCGGATGATCGACAATCGCGGTGACTGACACCAGTTTCATGTCTTGGGCTTGGGCAAAAGATGTCATAGCAGCCAACACACCCGCTGCTAAGGTATTCAAAACGAGGCGACGAGACACAGTGTTCATAAGTAAGCGTCTTCAGTAAGGTTGAGGGGTAAAAGCGCATTGTTGGCGCCAACGGCGTAATCTTATTGCAGCATTGCAAAAAAAAATCTTTTTTTGTTGGTTTTTTCTGCTTTTAATTTTGTTTTTATTGGTTTTTTGTTGTGATTGTAATGGGTTTTTTCAAAATTTTATTGTTGATAATTGCCATGATTTACAGATAAATTGCTAAATTTCATCTCTGCAATACTTTGGTCATAATTGCGGTTTTTCTGCATCAATATGCGTTGAAAGGTTCATGTCTATGCCAGCGATTTCTCCATGGCGTTTATTTCTTCCCTTTGCCTTTGGCTATTTTCTGTCTTACCTCTACCGCACCGTCAATGGTGTGGCTGGGCCTTTGCTTTCCCATGAATTGGGTTTAGCCGATGCCGATTTAGGTCTGTTAACCAGTACCTACTTTTTAGCCTTCGGTGCTGCACAACTGCCGTTGGGCTTGGCATTGGATCGCTTTGGTCCCCGTCGGGTCGAGGCAGGGTTATTGCTGATTGCTGCATTGGGCGCAGTCATTTTTGCTGCAGCAAGCAGTTTAACTGAACTCGCCATTGGACGGGCGTTGATTGGTTTGGGGGTGTCGGCGTGTTTGATGGCATCGTTTAAGTGTTTTGTGTTGTGGTTTCCGCCACAACAACAAGCCTCGCTCACCGGTTGGATTATGGCTGCTGGTGGTCTAGGTGCGTTGGCGGCGGCACAGCCGCTGGAGTGGTTGTTAACCGCATGGACATGGCGCGAAGTGTTTTACGCGCTAGCGGTGATTACCGTGTGTTCCAGCCTTGCACTATTGCTATTTGTGCCAGAAAAGCCCACTGGCGTGCAGGGCGGTGGCTTGCTTGAACAATGGCGAGGCTTACAAGCGATTTTAGCCAGTGCCCATTTTTGGCGTTTTGCACCGATGGCTTTTGCTATCACCGGTGGTTTTATGGCAGTGCAAGGTGTTTGGGCCACACGCTGGATGATGGTGCAAGAGGGAATGGCTGCTGCCGAAGCCGCACAACGCTTGACCATGATTGGTTTGGCGATGTTGGCTGGTTTTCTGTTTATGGGATTTTTTGCTAGCCGTCTGGCGCAACGCGGTATCCGTTTGATGGACTTATACCGGTGGGCGATGGTGTGTGCCGTGGTGGCAATGTTGGCAATCACTTGGGTCAGTGGGCCATTGGCTGATTTGGGGTGGGTGGTGTTAGGCGCCTGTTTCAGTCTATCCAATATCCAATATTCACTGGTGGCTGCCGGTTTTCCTGTGACGGTGTCTGGACGTGCCAACACCGCGATCAATGTGTTTGCCTTCTTAGGGGCATTTTGCTTGCAGTGGGGACTCGGGGCTTTGATTGATACGTGGCAGAGTTTTGGTGATGGTGAGGCGGTGGCCTATCGTTGGACGTTTCTTTCTTTATCGGTTTTACAAGTTTTTGCTTTGTGGTGGTTTTGGTTTTCTCCTGCCAAAAAACTGGCATAAACCTTTACCCTTATTCCCCACAAAATAAATTTTTATAGTGCAGTGCACAAAAAGTGCTTGCAAAAACGGCGCAGAGTTTCCATAATCAAACCGCATCAGGACGTTTCACGCAAGGTGTGCGTTGTGGTGTTGTCTCCTCCATCCTCCTTTAAAAAGGTGGAATTCAGCGCAGTCATGCTTTGACTGCGCTTTTTTTTGCTATTTTTTTGTGTAATTTTGGTTAAATGCACTTTGGGTTCAAGTTTTTATTTGACTGGTAACAATTGTGCAAGGAATAGCAATAATTTGTTGCATTGCGAAAAATACAGCGCTTGCATTGTCGCTTTTAGATGGCCCCAGAATTCACAACATTTTTTTTTATCCCTGATCTTGAGAAAAACCCGAAGAAATCAGCAGCTTGCTGCCTGATCGCGGTTTGACACCCTTTAGGGCGCTGTAATAGAATCGACGGCTTTCAAGATTTCGAGTGGAAGAGTTCCATGAAAACCTTTTCTGCCAAGCCGCACGAAGTCAAGCATGAGTGGTTCGTAGTTGATGCAACCGATAAAGTTCTCGGTCGTCTCGCTGCTGAAGTCGCTCGTCGTTTGCGCGGCAAGCATAAGCCGGAGTACACCCCACACGTTGACACTGGTGATTTCATCATCGTTGTAAACGCCGACAAACTGCGCGTCACCGGTAACAAAGCGTTAGATAAGAAATACTATCGCCACACCGGTTACCCTGGCGGTATCCGCGAGCGCAACTTCACCGAACTGCAAAACCAGTTCCCTGAACGCGTGCTGGAAAAAGCCGTTAAAGGCATGCTGCCAAAAGGCCCGCTGGGTTATGCCATGATTAAAAAGCTCAAAGTCTATGCAGGCGGTGAGCATCCACACAGCGCGCAACAGCCCAAAGTGCTGGATTTCTGATTCTCCGAGGCATAAAGAATGAACGGTAAATACTACTACGGTACCGGTCGTCGTAAGAGCGCGGTTGCTCGCGTTTTCATGATGAAAGGCACTGGTAACATCGTCGTCAACGGCAAACCGGTTGATGAATACTTCGCCCGTGAAACCGGCCGCATGGTGATTCGTCAGCCTTTGGCTTTGGTTGATCACCTCGAAACTTTCGACATCATGGTCAATGTGACTGGTGGTGGCGAAACGGGTCAAGCCGGTGCTATCCGTCACGGTATCACCCGTGCACTGATTGACTTCTCGACTGAACTGAAACCAACACTGTCTAACGCAGGCTTGGTCACTCGTGATGCTCGTGAAGTCGAACGTAAAAAAGTCGGTCTGCACAAAGCACGTCGCCGCAAACAGTTCTCCAAGCGTTAATTTGGACAACGGCAAAAAATACCCCGCACAACGCGGGGTATTTTTTTGTCTTCTCAATTTAGACGTCGAGTTGTTTAGAACTCGTTTGCCAGTTTCTTATAGCCTTTCACCAAATCAACATTGGTGCGTGCCACATCTTCAGAAAACTCGGATGCTTCAACACTGACACGAGGAATCGTATCAAGATCGGTTTTTGGCCCAATACGGGTTGTTGATGGCACATAAAACCCTGCTGGTAGGGTACAACCATCCACCACCGCATTATGGCGAACCACACAGCCTTCTTCGACCACACAGTTAAACAACACGCTGTTAAAACCAATAAATACCCGATCGCCGACCTGACATGGGCCATGCACGATAGAACGGTGGGCAATTGAGGTATGTTGCCCGATGGTCACGGCAGCGCCGCTTTTTGAATGAATCACCACGCCATCTTGGATATTTGAGTTAGCGCCAATAATGATCGGTTCCATATCGCCATCAGCGTTAATTTCATCAGCTCGGATAACTGCATACGGGCCAACAAAGACATTTTCACAAATAATGACCTTGCCACAGATAATGGCTGTTGGGTCTGCCACAGATAATGGCTGTTGGGTCAACAAACGCTGTTGCATCAATCTGAGGGAGGTGGCCGCTAGGATTCTTGCGAATCATGAAAGTGTTCCTATAACTGGAAAAAACAAAGGCTGTAGTGTACGCAATTTTTTGTCCACGGTCAAGCCGCTATCATTTCTGCGGCTTAGCAGCTAGAATGCCAGCTCCAAATTTTAACCCTTCTTTACTCAGGAATAGAGACGCGCAATATGGCTCTCATCGTGCAAAAATACGGCGGCACTTCGGTTGGGACTCCGGAGCGGATTAAGAATGTCGCCCGTCGCGTGGCGAAGTGGAAGGCGCAGGGACATCAAGTTGTAGTCGTTGTTTCGGCTATGAGTGGTGAAACCAATCGTCTGATTGCTTTGGCTCGTGAAATTCAAGCTCATCCCGATCCTCGTGAATTGGATGTGATTGCCTCTACTGGTGAGCAAGTTACCATTGGTTTGCTGTCGATGGCACTCAAAGATATTGGTGTGCCTGCCGTCAGTTATACCGGTTGGCAAATGCCCATGATGACCGACAGCAGCTTTACCAAAGCCCGCATTCAATCGATTGACGATGTCAAAATGCGTGCTGATTTGGAAGCTGGTCGTGTGGTGGTGGTGGCGGGCTTCCAAGGGATTGACGACAACGGTTCGATTACCACCTTGGGTCGTGGCGGTTCAGATACCTCGGCGGTGGCAATTGCTGCTGCTTTAAAGGCGGATGAGTGCCAAATCTATACCGATGTCGATGGTGTTTATACCACCGATCCTCGTGTGGTGCCCGAGGCACGTAAACTCGACCGTATTACTTTTGAAGAAATGCTGGAAATGGCCAGCCTCGGTTCAAAAGTATTGCAGATTCGCTCGGTTGAGTTTGCTGGTAAGTACAAAGTCAAATTGCGTGTGTTATCCAGCTTTGAAGAAGAAGGCGATGGCACGCTGATTACGTTTGAGGAAGACGATAAGATGGAACAAGCGGTTGTATCAGGGATTGCTTTTGATCGCAATGAAGCGCGGATTAACGTCAAAGGCGTGCCTGATAAGCCAGGGATTGCCTATCAAATTTTAGGTCCTGTCGCTGATGCCAATATCGAAGTCGACATGATTATCCAAAATGTTGGCGATAACGGTACTACCGACTTCTCGTTCACTGTGCCGCGTGGCGAATATCAGCGTGCACAGGGTATCTTGCAAGAAGTTCAAACTCATATCGGCGCTGGCAAAATTGACGCTGACGATAAAGTGGCAAAAGTCTCTATCGTTGGTGTGGGCATGCGCTCGCATACTGGCGTGGCTTCTACCATGTTCCGTACTTTGGCTGAAGAGGGTATCAACATTCAGATGATCTCGACTTCCGAGATCAAAGTCTCTGTTTTGATTGATGAAAAATACCTCGAATTGGCTGTGCGCGTGTTGCATAAAGCCTTTGGTTTAGACCAAGCACAAAATTAATTCGAAAATTCTGTGCTTGAGTGGTTGACGTGAGGGGCGAATGTGCGTATAGTTCGCCTCTCTCGAAACGGAGAAATGGCCGAGTGGTCGAAGGCACTTCCCTGCTAAGGAAGCATACGGGCTTAAACCTGTATCGAGGGTTCGAATCCCTCTTTCTCCGCCAGAGTACTGTTGTATTGACAGCGCATCCGTAGCTCAGTTGGATAGAGTATCTGGCTACGAACCAGAGGGTCGGGCGTTCGAATCGCTCCGGATGCGCCAGCTGTCCCCATCGTCTAG
>NZ_ATVC01000074.1 GCF_000420525.1 Aquaspirillum serpens DSM 68 | reverse complement strand
AAAGAAAGCGGCGAAGCAGCGCCGGCAGTCGAAACACCGGCGGCAAAACCGGCGATGGACGATGCCAAAAAAGCGGCAATTCAGGCAGCGATGGAACGTGCTGCAGCAAGAAAAGCAGCAAAAGAAAATGGCGAAGCAGCGCCGGCAGTTGAAACACCAGCGGCAAAACCGGCGATGGACGAGGAGAAAAAAGCTGCTATTCAAGCGGCGATGGCGCGTGCTGCGGCGCGTAAAGCACAACAAGCAGCCGAGAAAGGAGACCCAACATGATGGCATCCTCGCCCCATTTTTTCCGACTGACCAGCGTCAGCCGCATCATGCTCACCGTGTTGGCCGCATTGCTGCCCGGCACCGCTGTGGCCGTGTGGCTGTTTGGCTGTGCGGTATTGCTGCAGATCGCCCTAGCAACCACAACTGCATTAGCCGCGGAAGCATTGGTTTTGCGCTGGCGTGGGTTGCCAGTTCGCCCGTATCTCGCTGATGGTTCTGCCGTAGTAACCGCATGGTTGATTGCACTGGCTTTTCCACCGCTTGGCGTATGGTGGTTGGTCGTTGTCGGAACGCTATTTGCCATTGTGGTCGCCAAACATTTATATGGTGGATTGGGCAATAATCCCTTCAACCCCGCGATGGTGGCCTATGCGCTGATGATTGTGTCGTTTCCGGCGCAGATGTCGCAATGGGCGGCGCCAATGCTGTCGCTAGATACCTTACAACAACTGCAATGGGTTTTTTGGCGTGAGTTACCGGTAGGGATGACGTTAGATGCCATCAGCAGTGCCACACCGTTGGACTATCTCAAAACACAATTGATGAACGGTCAAACCGTGCCGCAGCTATTAGCTGATAGCGCCCACTTTTCTATCTTGGCTGGGGTCAAAATGGAATGGTTGGCGGTGGCGTGGCTGTTGGGTGGGCTGTTTTTATTGCAACAACGGATTATGACGTGGCATGCGCCGGTGGCGTTATTGCTGGCGGTGGCGGTGTTGTCGGGTGTGATGCATCTGATCGATCCCCTGCGCTATGCCCCTCCGGTGGTGCATCTGTTTAGCGGCGCCACTATGTTTGCCGCGTGGTTTATTGTGACCGATCCAGTGTCAGGCTCGACCACGCCGAAAGGCAAACTGATTTTTGCCGCCGGTGTCGGTATTTTGCTGTATGTGATTCGGGTGTGGGGTAGTTTTCCCGATGGGGTGGCGTTTGCGGTATTGATTATGAATATTGCGGTCCCGTTTATTGATCGCTACACCCGCCCACCGGTCTTTGGCCAACAACATAAAAAAATCACTACCAAGGCGGCGAAATCATGAAAACCGCTTTAACACAAGCCCGTCGCAGTGCGCTGACTCTCCTTGCTTTTGCTGTGGTGGCCAGCGCTATTTTAGCCTCAACCTATTGGCTGACCCGCGATACGGTATTAGCCAATGAACACGCTGCTAAGCTGGCTTTGCTCCAGCAAGTGTTGCCTAGCGATTACGATAACCAACCGCTGTCAGATACGGTGGCCTTGTCGCCGGTTGAAGCCAAACGTTTGGGACATGACCAGTCTGCCGTCATTCATCTGGCACGTCGTCAGGGGCAAGTGGTGGCGTATGCCTTTGAAACCATTGCACCTAATGGCTATAGCGGCAAAATCCGTTTGTTATTGGGTGTGGATGCCCAAGGTCAATTACTGGGTGTGCGCGTGGTGAGCCATAAAGAAACCCCCGGCTTGGGTGATTACATCGATTTGGCGAAAAGTGATTGGGCTCAGCAATTCACTGGCCAAAGCTGGCAGGGCCCTGCGGCAGCGGTTGGCTATTGGAAGGTCAAAAAAGATGGTGGCGCGTTTGACTATATGACAGGCGCGACAATCAGTGCCCGTGCGGTGACCAGCTGTGTGGGCCGTGCGGTGGCATGGTTGGACGAATGGAAACAAAAGGCGAATCGATGAGCAGCGTCTATCGTGAAATTGCCCACAATGGGCTGTGGAAACAAAATGCTGGCTTGGCGCAATTATTAGGGCTGTGTCCGGTGTTGGCGGTTAGTTCAACCGTGGTCAATGGCCTCGGTTTAGGGCTGGCCACGACGTTGGTGACTGCTCTGTCGGGGGCCGCAGTGGCAGCGGTGCGGCATTTAGTGCCGAATGAAATTCGCAATCCGGTGTTTATCCTCATCATTGCTGCATTGGTGACGGTGGTAGATCTGTCGATGAATGCGTGGGCTCACGATTTATATAATGTGCTGGGTATTTTTATTCCTTTGATTGTGACCAACTGCATTGTGCTGGCGCGGGCAGAGGCATTTGCCTCGAAACATCCCGTCCGTGAAGCCGCGTGGGATGGTTTGATGATGGGCTTGGGGTTGACGGGGGTATTGATCGCCTTGGGTGCGCTGCGTGAAGTCTGTGGCCGAGGGACGTTATTTGCTGGGTTGGATATGCTGTTTGGCCCTGCGGCAAAAACGTGGGTGTGGCATCTGGTACCGGCAGAGTGGAACTATCAGTTTTTATTGGCCTTGTTACCACCGGGGGCGTTTTTGGGCTTGGCGTTGTTAATTGCAGGCAAAAACCTTTTAGACGAACGGGCACGACAACGTGCTTTGCGGCAAAAAACTCTCACACAAGAAGTCTCGGCATGAAACCAAGTGTTCGTGAACAGATTTTTCTGCGCTTCCAACACGCTAATCCCAATCCCAAACCCGAATTAGCGTTTGCCAATCCGTTTCAATTACTGATTGCGGTGATTTTGTCAGCGCAAGCGACGGATATCAGCGTCAATAAAGCGACTGCCAAATTGTTTGTTGATGCAGCGACACCCGAGGCGATATTGGCGTTGGGTGAGGCTGGTTTAATACCTTATATTCAACAAATTGGCCTCTATCGCAATAAAGCGAAACATATCATTGCCACCTGCCAACGCTTGTTAGAACAACACCAAGGCCAAGTCCCCTCCGAACGTGCAGCCCTAGAAGCCTTACCGGGCGTTGGGCGCAAAACAGCCAATGTGGTATTGAATATCGCCTTTGGCCAACCCACCATTGCAGTCGATACCCATTTGTTTCGAGTCAGTAATCGGACGGGTTTAGCCCCCGGTAACACGGTTCGAGCGGTGGAAGATAATTTACTTGCAGTGGTACCAGAACGCTTTAAGCTAGATATCCACCATTGGTTGATTTTACATGGTCGCTATATTTGTAAGGCACGTAAGCCCGATTGTCAGCATTGTTTGATTGCTGATTTATGCGAATACCCTGATAAAAACTAAGTGATGCCTTGGTCTAGCGAAGATAGACCCTGCTGATAAGGACACAATCATGCTTATTTCTCCATCTTTCCCGCGTGTCGCTATCGTAACGGCATTGGCCGTGGCCTTAACCGGTTGTGATCGTATCCAACAGTATTTTAATCAACCCGCCCAAACCCCACCGGTGACCACCCAACAAGCTGGGGCACCCGTCGGGATGTTGGTGGCTGATTTTTCACAATTAGTTGAGCGTGAAGGGCCGGCGGTGGTCAATATCACGGCCAATAACCGCGAAGAACAAGACGAGGAAAATACCTCGCCGTTCCCTTTCCCGATTCCAGAAGACGATCCCTTCTTTGAGTTTTTCAAACGCTTTATGCCTCCCGGTCAAGGCGGTGGCCGCAGCGCACCGACCGAGCGCGAAGCGATGTCGTATGGCTCTGGTTTTATTCTATCCACCGATGGTTTCATTATGACCAACGCCCATGTGGTGGCAGGGGCGAGTCAAATTCAGGTCAAGATGGCAGACAAACGCGAGTTCTCCGCTAAACTGATTGGGATGGATAAGCGTACGGATGTTGCCGTTTTAAAAATCGAAGCCACACAATTGCCTGCAGTGAAAATTGGCCAAGCCTCGCAATTAAAAGTCGGCGAGTGGGTGGCGGCGATTGGTGCGCCGTTTGGGTTTGATAACACGGTTACCGCCGGTATCGTTTCTGCCAAGGGACGCAATTTGCCGGATGATACCTATGTCCAGTTTATTCAAACCGATGTCGCCATTAACCCGGGTAACTCCGGTGGCCCGCTGTTTAACCTCAAAGGCGAGGTGGTGGGGATAAACTCACAGATTTACAGCCGTTCCGGTGGCTTTATGGGGATTTCCTTCTCCATTCCGATTGATGTCGCGATGCAAGTTGCCGAGCAGTTAAAGAAAAACGGTAAAGTGAGCCGTGGTCAATTGGGCGTACATATTCAAGAATTGTCGCTCGATTTGGCCCAATCGTTTGGCCGTAAAACAGCCGATGGGGCATTGGTGGTGAATGTCGAACCGAATAGCCCTGCGGCCATTGCTGGTTTGCAAATTGGCGATATTGTGTTGACGGTCGATGGCGAAGCGGTGGCGAGTTCGCGTGATTTACCGTTGCTGATTGGTGGCCGCCAGCCGGGTACCAAAGTGAAACTGGGATTGTGGCGTAAAGGGCAGACGGTTGAAGTAGAAGTGACATTGGCCGAACTGAAGCCAGATGCTGCGCCAACCCCAAGCAAAGAAGAACCGCCCAAAAACAATAAAACCAGCTTCCCCTCGTTGGGGTTGACGGTGGCTGAGTTAAGCCCTGCGCAACGGCAACAGTTGGCGCTAAAAGGCGGTGTTTTAGTAGAAAATGTGCGTGGACTGGCAGCGAAATCTGGTTTAATGCATGGTGATATTATTATCGCGGTCAATCAGCATGAAATTGCTGACGCCAAATCGCTAGAAAAATTATTGAATGAAAGCGGTGACAGTGCTGCACTTTTGGTGCGGCGGATGGATAACACGCTGTTTATTCCGTTGCGCTTAAAAGAGTGACAGTCAAAACAAAAAACAAAGGAGAAACTTTAGATGGACTTTTTAACCACTGATCTGTGCGACGAGTACAGCGACACCTTACAAGTCGCCACCCCGATGTTTCAATCGTATGGGGGACATACGCGCTTTTGTGGCGAGATTCAAACGGTCAAAGTGTTTGAAGACAACTCGTTGGTACGCGAAGCCTTGGCCCAACCCGGCCACGGTAAAGTGTTAGTGGTCGATGGCGGTGGTTCGCTGCGTTGTGCCTTGGTCGGCGATCAAATCGGCGAATTGGCCGTGAAGAATGGCTGGGCTGGCATTATCGTCTATGGGTGTATTCGTGATTCTGTGGCGATTAACGCCTTGCCGATTGGGGTGCGGGCGTTGAATACCCATCCATTAAAATCGGTGAAAAAGGGCGCTGGCGATCATCAGCTGGTCCTGACCTTTGCAGGTGTGACGTTCCGTCCCGGACAGATCGTCTATGTCGATGAAGACGGTGTGATTGTTTCGCCTAAACCTTTACTGTAATTGATTGCGTTGTGCGGTGGCGGTGGCCACCGCCGCTATTGAAAGCTCGTCATGCCACAAACCAAGTTTTTATTGCCTGAATCGGATATCCCCACCCACTGGTACAACATCGTTGCCGATATGCCCAACGCCCCTGCGCCGGTGTTAGGCCCAGATGGCCAGCCGATTGGCCCTGATGCCTTGTCGGTGATTTTTCCCGATAACATCATTGAACAAGAAATCTCGACCGAGCGTTGGATTCCTATTCCGGAAGAAGTGCGCGAGATTTACCAACAATGGCGGCCTTCTCCGCTATTCCGTGCCCATCGTTTAGAACAGGCACTCGGTACCCCAGCGCGGATTTACTACAAATATGAAGGCATCAGTGCTGCTGGCTCGCACAAGCTCAACTCGGCGGTGGCACAAGCTTGGTATAACCGCGAGGCGGGGATTCGCCGCATGACCACTGAAACCGGTGCCGGTCAATGGGGAACCTCGTTGGCACTCGCTGGCCAAATGTTTGGCATTGATGTGCGGGTGTATATGGTGAAGGTCAGCTATCAGCAAAAACCTTTCCGCCGCTCGATGATGCAAACATGGGGGGCCGAAGTCTTAGCCAGCCCAACCGATTTGACCGCTGCCGGTCGTGATGCGCTTGCCGCCGACCCGAACAACCCCGGCTCATTAGGATTGGCGATTGCCGAAGCGGTGGAAGAAGCCGCCAGCCGCAAAGACACCACCTATGGTTTAGGGTCTGTGCTGAATCATGTGTTGTTACATCAAACTGTGATTGGTCTGGAGGCGAAGAAACAATTTGAACTTGCTGGCGATTATCCTGATGTGATCTTTGCGCCATGTGGTGGCGGCTCGAATTTTGGTGGCGTTGCCTTCCCGTTCTTGGCAGATAAAGCGGCTGGCAAAAACGTCCGTTTAGTCGCCGTCGAACCGTCTTCATGCCCAAGCTTAACCCGTGGCCATTACGCTTACGATTTTGGTGATAGCGCCGGTTTAACCCCGTTGATGAAGCAATACACCCTCGGCCATGACTTTATGCCGCCTTCGATTCATGCCGGTGGTTTGCGTTATCACGGTGCCTCAAGCTTGGTTAGCCAGCTTTACAACGAAGGTTTGGTCGAAGCAGTGGCCGTGCCGCAGTTGGCAACCTTTGAAGCAGGTGTCACGTTTGCCCGTGCCGAAGGGATTGTGCCTGCGCCAGAATCATGCCACGGCATTCGTGCGGCGATTGATGAGGCCTTGCGTTGTAAGGAAAGCGGCGAACCCAAGGTGATTTTCTTTAATTTATCGGGTCATGGTCATTTTGATATGGCAAGTTACGATAAATACTTTGCAGGTGAACTGGAAGACTATGTCTATCCCGAAGAAGCCATCCGCGCTGCGTTGGCTCGTTTGCCTAGCTTTGCCTAAATAACAAGGATTGATGAGACATGGCATCTATTACGCTCGATGGTCAGGCTTTTTCTGTTGCCAATATCTTTTGCATTGGCCGTAACTATGCGGCCCATGTGGCAGAGTTGGGCAATGTGGTGGAAGAAGAACCGCTGGTGTTCCTCAAACCCACCTCGGCCTTAATTGACGAAAACCACCCCATCACCCTGCCGGCCTATTCACAAGATGTGCATCATGAATGTGAACTGGTGTTGTATATCGGCAAAGGGGGGCGGCATATCGCAGAGCAAGACGCCTTGTCTCATATCGCTGGTTATGGCATTGGCTTAGACCTTACTGCCCGTGATGTGCAAAGTGAACTCAAGAAAAAAGGCCAGCCGTGGACCAAAGCCAAAGGTTTTCCCTCGGCAGCCTGTGTGTCTGAGTTTGTGCCAGCAACGCGAGTGAACGACCCGCAACAACTCAGTTTCTCTCTCGCGGTCAATGGCGAAGTCCGTCAGCGCGGTAACACCGAATTGATGTTGTTCTCGGTGGCTAAAATTGTTCACCATCTATCAACGCTATATGGTTTATCCGAAGGCGATGTGATTTTCACCGGCACCCCCGAAGGGGTCTCGCGCTTACAGGTGGGCGATCACTTATATTTGGTGTTGGACAATCTGATTGATGTGCGGTTTGAGGTGCAGGCATGACCGCCGACGCTGCATTAAGCAAGGTTCGGATTGATAAATGGTTGTGGGCGGCGCGTTTTTATAAAACGCGCGGTCTGGCACAAGAGGCGATTGAGGCGGGTCATGTCCGGCTCAATGGCGAACGTGCCAAGCCAGCCAAAACCCTTAAAGTCGGTGACCAGATTCTCCTAAAGTTGAATCAGCTGGAATATCACTTGACGGTGCTGGCGTTGTCCGAACGACGTGGTTCGGCAACGCTTGCACAACAGCTGTATCAAGAATCGGCAGCCAGCCTCGCTGCACGCGAGCAACGACAATTAGAACTAAAAGCCTTATATGCTGGCAGCGATTTAGGACAAAACCGCCCGACTAAAAAAGATCGACGCGAACTCGACCGTTTCCGCTCCGGTGGGTGGTAAGGTGGCATTGTCGCCAGCCACCGCTGCGGCGGTGTTTTACTTTTTTTATTTTTCCATTGTGGGTGTGATTTCGCCCTATTTCGGCCCTTATCTTAAAAGTTTAGGGTTTTCTTCGTGGTCAGTGGCGGTGTTACTGGCACTTTCCCCCTTATCGCGGCTGGGGCCGCCGGTGTTATGGGGGCTGTTAGCAGACCGCACGGGTCAAGGCCGCCAGTTGATACAACTGGCCAGCGTGCTGTCCCTGTTGGGATTCTTATTTGCACTGTGGCGGCAAGATTTCTGGTTTATGTTTCTCGGCTTGGCTGTAATGCAGATCTTTTGGGCGGCGGCGTTACCGTTAATGGAGGCGATCACCCTGCATCATGTCGGCGCACGTTATGGACAAATTCGCGTGTGGGGCTCGATTGGTTTTGTGGTGGCGAGCCTCTCTGCCGCAGCGGTCATTGAGTGGTTTGATTTATCTGTGGTGCCGTGGGTGATTTTGGCGATGTTGTTCGCCTTAGCGGCGGTCAGTGTCTTGGTGCCGCCGTGGGTGAAAACATCGCATACCGCCGATATCCCTTTACGCCCTATTTCCAGTTTTTTCCGCCAACGGCCTATTATCTGGCTGTTTGTTTGCTTCTTTTTGATGGCCTTTGCGCATGGCCCCTATTACAGCTTTTATTCGATTGGTTTAGCGGAGCACGGTTATTCCCCGTTGCAAATCGGTGGCTTGTGGAATTTGGGGGTGTTGGCAGAAATTGCGTTGTTTTGGTGGGTCGCCCATCTGAGCCAACGCTATGACAGTTTAGACTTGCTGCGTTGTAGCCTCTTGGTTGCGCTGTTGCGTTTTGCCTGTATTGCTATCTGGCCGGAGCAAGGTTGGTTGATGGCGGTGATGCAGTTGGGCCATGCGTTCACCTTTGCTTTGCATCATCAAGCGGCGTTGGCGCTGATTCATCGTTATTTCCCTGCTTATGCCCAAGGTCGAGCACAGGGGCTGTATATCATGATGTCATTTGGTTTGGGTGGCAGCTTGGGTGGTTTGTTGGCGGGGGCAATGTGGGAGTGGCAAGGAATGTTGAGTGCTTTTTTACCAGCGGCAGCGGCAGCTGGTGTGGCGTATTTGTTGGCCTGTTATGCGATCAAGCCCAGTGTGGTGTCGGTGAATAATTAAATGCTATTTGATGAACCTTATGTCATTGTTGATGTAGAAGCGACCGGCGGCGATTTGCTGCGCGACCGGATGACGGAAATCGCCATTATTGAGATGCAAGGGGCGGTTGAGCTCGACCGTTGGTCAACCTTGCTCAATCCACAACAAACCATTCCGCCTTTTGTGCAAGAAATGACGGGTATTAGCCAAGACATGGTGCAAACAGCGCCTGTGTTTGCCGAGATGGCGGATGAAATCAGCGCTCGCTTACAGGGGCGGGTGTTGGTGGCGCACAACGCACGGTTTGACTATGGCTTTTTAAAAAATGAATTTCGCCGTCTCGACCGCCGTTTTCAAACGCGTACCTTATGCACCGTTAAACTGTCACAGCGTTTGTATCCCGATGAAGGTAAACATAATCTCGACGCTTTGATTCAACGGCATAATCTGCCGGTGCATGAACGGCATCGGGCATTAGGCGATGCCGAGAGCTTGCAGGCTTTTATTCGTTTTCTGCTGCAACAACACAGCCCCGAAACCCTGCAAGGTGAAATCCAAGCACTGAAACGGCGTACGGCGCTGCCGGCGGGGGTGGATGCCGAAGTGGTGGATAGTTTGCCAGAGCAGCCAGGGGTGTATTTATTCTATGGCGCTGGCGATGAACTGCTGTATGTCGGCAAAAGCATTAACTTGCGGGCGCGGGTGTTAGAACATTTCTATGCCAGCAATCGAAACAGCAAAGAAATGAAATTGGCGCAGCAGGTATGCCGTATTGACTGGCAGGAAACCTTGGGTGAGTTTGGGGCACTGGTGCTGGAAGCTCAGTGGATTAAACAGAAACAACCGTTGCTTAACCGCATGGGACGGGGCGAAGCCGGTAGTTATTCTATCGAGCTGGTCAGTGATGATGAGGGCTTTTATCAAACCAAAATTGTTGCTACGCAAGAGAGGTTACGCCAAAGTCATACTGCGTTGTATGGATTATTCCGCCATCCGCGTGAAGCAAAAAAGGTGTTGCAGAGCATTGCAGAACAGCAAGGCTTGTGTCAGCGCCGCTTGGGGGTGGAACAGGTGACCAGTAAACAACAAGGGCCTTGTTTTGCTTTTCAAGTCCGTCGTTGTCGTGGTGCCTGTATTGGTCGAGAACAGGCCGCTGCATTTAACCAACGGTTACTCACCGCGCTGGCGCGGTTGAAACTGGAAAGCTGGCCATTTCCCCAGCCGATTGCCGTGGTGGAACAAGACCCGCTGTCGAAGCAAACCGTGCATCATGTGATTGACCAATGGTGTTATCTCGGCATTGCTGAACAGGGTTTACTTTCCTCTGCCAAGACTTTTGATGCCGATATCTATCGCCTATTGCGCAAACAACTCAAAACACCGTTTGACCATACGCGGGTGGTACCATTCACCGGTTAATGGGGTAATCCCAATGTGTACTGGTTAATGAGTCGTCTGACCGCTGGTCATCATGGCGCGATTTTTACCGGCACGTTTGGCTTCATACATGGCCGCATCGGCATGCGACAAGATGTCGGTGTTGCTGCGGCCATGTTTAGGAATACAGGCCACACCAATACTGGCACCTAATAGACAGGTGATGTCGTTGTTGAAGCGCATTGGTTTTGAGATGGCATCAATAATCTGATTGGCCCACATCAAAGCACCGTCTTCGGTGGTGATGTTGTTGAGTAATACCACAAATTCATCACCGCCCAAGCGGCCAACAAAATGGCTAGCACCGATGACCTGTTGCAAGCGGCTGGCGACTTCTTTCAAAGCAAAATCACCCACCTCATGACCCTGTGCGCAACAAGCCCCGCCGTTCAGGGCGGGGAAGGATAGCGCGGACGGCGTAGCCGTCCTTGGGTTTCAGTGTGGTGTCTGCTGCTGTTCGATGTATTGGCGCACGATGGAGATCGGCGCACCCCCACAGGATGAGGCGAAGTAGGATGGCGACCACAGGGCGCCTTTCCAGTAACGATTCTGAATGTCGGGGCGTTCCTTCCGTAGCAAACGGCTGGACACGCCTTTCAAGCTGTTCACCAGATTGGAGACAGCCACCTTGGGTGGGTACGCCACCAACAGGTGAACATGATCATCCTCGCCGTCCATCTCAATTAGCTGTGCCTCAAAGTCGGCGCAGACCTTGGCAAAGATCGTCCGCAGCCGCTGGATGGCGTCGGCGTCGAACACATTGCGGCGATACTTCGCCACAAAGACCAAATGGACGTGCATCTTAAAAACGCAGTGCCGACCGTGCCGAATATCATTGTCATTGCTCATAGACCAAACTATAATTGAGCCATGCAACGACTTCAAGCCTTCAAATACGAACT
>NZ_ATVC01000073.1 GCF_000420525.1 Aquaspirillum serpens DSM 68 | reverse complement strand
TAAGGCACGCCCACTTGGCGAGCTAACAGGATGTGTTCGCGAGTTTGTGGCATAGGACCGTCAGCAGCGGAACACACCAAGATCGCGCCGTCCATCTGCGCTGCACCGGTAATCATGTTCTTCACATAGTCAGCGTGACCTGGGCAGTCAACGTGAGCGTAGTGACGGGTGTCGGTTTCGTATTCGACGTGAGCGGTGTTGATGGTGATGCCGCGTGCTTTTTCTTCGGGAGCGCTGTCGATCTGGTCGTAGCCTTTGGCTTCACCGCCGAATTTTTTCGACAAGATAGTGGTGATTGCAGCGGTCAGCGTGGTTTTACCGTGGTCAACGTGGCCAATGGTACCGACGTTAACGTGGGGCTTGGTACGCTCGAACTTCTCTTTTGCCATGATCGGACATTTCCTTTGACTTTTAAGCCAAACAAAAAGAAGATGGTGCCCATGGGCGGAATTGAACCGCCGACCTCTCCCTTACCAAGGGAGTGCTCTACCCCTGAGCTACATGGGCCTTTTGACTTATTGCACTGGAGCGGGTGAAGGGAATCGAACCCTCGTCGTAAGCTTGGAAGGCTTCTGCTCTACCATTGAGCTACACCCGCCTGCTTAACACCGCCAATTTAAAACTTTTACAACAAATTCTGGTGGAGGGAGAAGGATTCGAACCTTCGAAGGCAGAGCCGTCAGATTTACAGTCTGATCCCTTTGACCGCTCGGGAATCCCTCCTGAAAGAGACCCGAACTATAAAGATATCTCGTAGACCAGTCAAGCGCTTTTTGCAAAAAATTTTTGCGTAAAAAGTAAAAAAGCCCGCAAAAACGGGCTTTTTTATTTCAATTCATCAGGTTAGTGGACTGCATTCAGTCTTACGCCGATTTACCCGTGATGATCAAATACTTCTGATACAGCTCATCATGGGTTTCTTGGTGCGCAGGATCCAAAGGAATACAGTCCACAGGACAGACTTGTTGACACTGTGGTTCGTCGTAGTGACCCACACATTGCGTACAGAGGTTGGGATCGATCACATAAATCTCTTCACCCTGTGAAATCGCATTGTTAGGACATTCCGGTTCACAGACATCACAGTTGATGCATTCGTCGGTGATGATTAAAGCCATACTATTTTCCTCAAGTATTTACTTCGTGGTGGATTGTGGCATTGCTACCGCTTCGCTGCAAGACAGCACTAGGACTCGACAGCAGCTAATCGCAACAGACCGTAATGCACATGCCCCGCTTTTGCTTGTTTCACCACATTCCAGCCGGACAGTTGCTCTGCCTCTGGCCATAGTCCGGTTTCGATATAGACACAACCGGTGGCAGTCAATAACCCTTGCTGTTGGATCAACGTTAAGGCTTTAAATAGCAGATCGGAAGCAAAAGGCGGATCAAGAAAAATGACATCAAAAGGCACTTTAGCTTGCCGCATCCACGCCAGAGCATCCGTTTGCACCACTTGTACGGTTTGCGCAGCGAGCTGTTTTTGGTTTTCTTTTAATGCCATCACCGCCGTACGCGAGGCCTCAAGCATAAAGACTGCCTTTGCTCCACGAGAAGCCGCTTCAAACCCCAGCGCACCACTGCCAGCAAAAGCATCCAAACATAACTGCCCAGTTAATTCTTGTCCTAGCCAGTTAAACAAAGTCTCACGAACCCGATCGGGAGAAGGTCGCAAACCTTCGCTCTCAGGAAAGCTAATCAAACGACGACGCAAGCTGCCGCCGATAATCCGGACTTTGTGGCTACCTTTATTTTGACTACGTGCTGAGTTTGACATCAATTATCCAGTGTTAAATCGCTTAGATTCCATTTTAGCATTGGCTTGGCTCTGGTTATTGCGGCTCGACCCCAACCATGACCCGTTGCCATTGTTGGGAAGCGACACGGCGCCCAAACGCTTGTTGAATTTGCTCACGACTGACAGCGGCAATGCGTTGGGTGTAAGCCGAGAGAAAATCATCTGGCAAACCATAAAAACCTATCACCGCTGCGTAGTCGAGCAATTTACGGTTGTTATCTAGGCGCAATGGAAAACCCCCAATGAGATGATTTTTTGCCTGCGCTAATTCTTCATCAGTCGGCCCTTGTTGCATAAATTGCGCCAGCACTTGGTCAATCAGGGCATTGGCTTGATCTGCATTTTTCTTTTGTGTTGCCAACTGAATCACGAAAGGCCCCGCTTCGCGCAATGGGCTCATATAACTGCTCACGCCATAGGTCAAACCATGCTGATCTCGCAACACACGCATCAAACGCGAGTCAAATCCTCCCCCGCCTAAAATATAGTTACCCACTAATAAGGGGTAATAATCAGGATCATGCCGTTGTAACAGCGGCATCCCCAACATGATGTGAACTTGTGAGGAAGGATGTGGACGTTTGATAAGTTGCTGTGTGGCAACAGTAGGCACTCGATTAGGCGTGGTCTGTTGTGTTGCCACACGGGGTAATGTCTGAGTCAGTTGTTGTGCAATGCCTTTGGCTTCTTGTTGGCTGATATCGCCTACCAAGGTTACCGTTGCTTTGGCCGCTTGATAATGCTGTTGCCAAAAGGCCAATATATCGGCACGCCGCACACCGGCTACAGTGGTCACCGAGGTCAGAGCATCATAACCATAAGGATGCGTCGGATAGATCGCCGTGGTTAATAACCGATCCGCCACACTTGCCGCATCTGTTTCTGCCTGTTTCAAGCCTTCGATTGTGCGTTTTTTTTCACGCTCAACTGCCGCAGTAGGGAAGCTAGGATTGCTCAGTATGTTGCGAAATAAGGTTAACGCAGCAGTGCGCTGTGGCTCACTGCTTAAAGTGCGCAGTTGTAACCCAGCACGTTCCGTTTCGATCGAACTACTTAAGCGCGCCCCTTGGTCAGCCAATTTTTCTGCTAATACTTGCTCAGAATACTGTGTGGTGCCTGCTTGTAATAACGATAGCGTTAAGGCGGATACCCCCGCTTTTTGTGGTGAATCACGCCAATAACCAGCATCAAAATCAACACGCACATCCAACATCGGCTGATTGCGGCTTTCAATAAACACCACCCGCGCACCTTGTTCGGTTTGCCAGCGCATGAGCTGTTGTGCCTGCGCCCAACTCGTACTCAATGCCATGCCTAAAACCAAAGAAGCCACTTGCAGCTGTCGCCACGGTTTCATCACCTTAGTTAGCATGTTTCGCCCCTTTTGTGATTGCAGCAGTTGTCGTTTTTTCTGGCAACAATACGCCGACAGTTAAACGCTGATCGACTAGATAGCGCTGTGCCACCCGTTGAATATCGGCACTGGTCACCGCGAGCAACTGTTCTAATAAAGTTTCTTCCTGACGCCAATCAAACCCCAGCGAAGCAAGTCGGCCCAAATTCATGGCTTGACCAAATAAAGAGTCTTTTTCATAGACTCGAGAAGCCCGCATTTGAGTGCGCAGCCGTTGTAACTCACTTTCACTCACACCATGCTGCACCAATTGCGCCAGCTGCTTACGAATGGCTGTTTCCATCTCGGCGACAGCCACCCCTGCCGCCGGCACTGCGGTAATGGTAAATAGCGCAGCACCCCGTCCCAGCATGTCGTAATCCACACTCACTGAACTAGCAGATTTCTGTTCTCTGACCAGTGTTTTCGGCAATCGTGATGACTCTAGCCCATCCAACACCGCCGCCAGCATCGCCAACGCAGGGGCATCTGTTTGCGCTTGATTGGGCAATAAACGGGGAACTTGCCACGCCATAGCGAGGTAACTGAGTTCCGAGGGACGATGAACCGTAAACCGCTTCAGGCCCAACGGTTCGGGTTCTTGTCGTGGTACAAAACTCGGTAGGGGACGTTTTGGTAAGCTGCCAAAGTGTTTTTCAGCCATACGGAACACTTGCTCGGGTTTGACCGCCCCAACAATCACCAATGTGGCATTGTTTGGTGCGTACCATGTTTGATACCAACGCCGTAAATCACTGGCCTGCATGGTTTGTAGATCATCGGCCCAACCAATAATTGGATGGCGCGCAGGGTTGGCGACTAAAGCTTGAGCAGATAATTGTTCAAATAACACGCCAGTCGGTTGATCATCTGTCCGTAAACGGCGCTCTTCGCGAATCACCTGAATTTCTTTCGAAAATAAATCTTCAGAAATCCGCAAATTGGCCATCCGGTCGGCTTCTAGCCGAATGGCTTCTTCTACCCGATCTGCCGCTAATTGTTCAAAGTAAACCGTATAATCACGGCTAGTAAAGGCGTTGTGTTTTCCACCCAAAGCCGCAATGCGCCGCGAGAATTCACCGTCGGGCACTTGCTGTGTGCCACGGAACATCATGTGTTCTAATGCATGAGATACACCGGTTAACCCTTGACTTTCATCGACTGAGCCGACGCGATACCACAATTGTGAAACCACAACCGGTGCCCGTTCATCGGTGCGTACAATCAGCTTTAAGCCGTTATCAAGGGTTTTTTCTACCGTTTCTGCCTGCGCTGTGATCGAGACGCCAAGCAGCAGACCACACAACACCGAACGTAGAGAAAAAAGCTTTGCCATGATGGTTCATGTCCTAAGCAGAAGAAAAACCGAATACAATTCCGATTTTGACCGGCTTGCCACTGTCAACCAGTTGGCTTGCCACCACGATGACAGTCAACACCCTTGTGCCAATTGCGCTGACTGACTGTTGTAATGTCACCTGTTTTTATTTCGCAGATGGTTTATCAATTCTCTCATGTTTAGTTTCTTCAAAAAGAAAAAACCGCCAGTTGTTGAGCCCGTTGTTAGCACCGAGCCCACCACACCAACAGCCCCCCCTGCCGAATCAATCGAACCTGTGGTGGTATCCGAGCCTGTTATCGAGACAAAGGTTCCCGTCACCGTCACCGTCACCCCACCACCACCGCCTGTAGCAGCAGAGGCGCCAGCCTCTCGTAAATTGTCATGGACAGAGCGGCTGAAAAGTGGCCTTGCCAAGACACGCGATAAGCTAGGTAAATCGCTGGCAGGATTATTTGGTGGGGGCAAAATCGACGAAGACTTGTACGAAGAACTCGAAACAGTCTTATTAACCGCTGATATGGGCGTCCCTGCTACCACACACTTATTAAAAGAAGTGCGTGAGCGTGTATCCTTAAAAGGTCTCAAAGACGCCAGTGAATTAAAAGGTGCGCTGAAAGATGCCCTACATGAACTGATTTTACCGTTGGAAAAACCGTTACAAACCGATCAGCATCGTCCTTTTATTATCCTGATGGCGGGGGTAAACGGTGCAGGCAAAACCACCTCGATTGGTAAATTGGCCAAATATTTCCAAGGTCAAGGTTTATCTGTCTTACTCGCCGCAGGGGATACTTTCCGCGCAGCAGCACGCGAGCAACTGGCTGAATGGGGTGCACGTAATAATGTGACCGTGATTTCTCAGGAAAAAGGGGATGCCGCTGCCGTCTGTTTTGATGCCATTCAATCTGCCATTGCCCGCAAAATCGATATTGTCTTGGTGGATACAGCAGGACGGTTGCCCACCCAGTTACATTTGATGGAAGAAATCAAAAAGGTCAAACGTGTCATTGACAAAGCACTCCCCGGTGCACCACATGAAGCCTTATTGGTATTAGATGCCAATACCGGACAGAATGCCCTCACACAAGTGAAAGCCTTCGATGATGCCTTGGGCTTAACCGGTCTAATTTTGACTAAATTGGACGGTACAGCAAAAGGGGGCGTGATTGCGGCCATTGCTCGCGAACGCCCCGTGCCACTGCGCTTTATTGGTGTTGGTGAGACCTTAGACGATTTACGTCCTTTCCATGCCCGTGACTATATCGATGCGTTATTCGATTAAGCAAAGCTAACCATGACCAGCGCCCCCTCACCCAACCCGATGATTCAATTTTCTGAAGTCAGCAAAGTGTATCCTGGCGGGATTGAAGCTCTTAACCAATTGACCTTTCAAATCGACAAGGGTGAGATGGTGTTTCTTGCCGGCCATTCAGGGGCCGGCAAATCCACCTTGTTGAAACTGATTGCCGGCATTGAACGTGCCAACCGTGGGACAGTGACAGTGAATGGGCAAAATCTTTCTAAGATGCACCCCACCGAACTGGCCTATCTACGGCAACACATTGGTTTGATTTTTCAAGATCATAAAATTCTGTTCGACCGCACTGTGCATGAAAATGTGCTGTTGCCATTAGAAATTATTGGTTTTGATCGCCGAGAAGCCGCCAAGCGTGTTCGTGCCGCCCTAGACAAGGTGGGCTTGCTTAATAAAGAGAAAATGAATCCGGTGCGCTTATCCGGTGGTGAACAACAGCGCCTTTGTATTGCCCGCGCCGTCGTCCATCGACCCGCCATTTTGTTAGCCGACGAACCCACCGGCAATCTCGACCGCGCTTATGCACAGGATATTATGGAGTTGTTTAAATCCTTCCATCAAGTTGGCGTCACGATTGTGATCTCAGCCCACGATGAAATATTGATGCGCGAATATGGCCAACGCACTATTCGGCTTTCTCAAGGCAAACTAGGCTAGGGTGTGTATGCAACGCTTTTTTTATTTACACCTGCGGGCAGCAAGCCAAGCACTCCGCACACTACTCCAGCAACCCTTAAGCAGTTTATTAGGACTGGCGATGTTGGGATTGGCCGTGGCACTGCCGGTTTGTCTGTATCTCTTGGTCAGCAGCGCCCAACAATGGAGCCAAGGGTTAACCGTTAAGCCCGAGATTACCGTCTTTATGGAGCTGAATGCCGAACGGACTGATGTTGTCGTGGTGGATGAACATTTGCGCCAGCATAAGTTAATCGCCGACTATGAATTTATCAGCCGTGAACAGGCGCTGAAAGTCTTACTAGAAAAACAAAATCTACAAGACATCGGCCAAGCCCTTGGCGGTAATCCCCTACCAGATGCTTTTATCATCCGCCCAAAAGAACTGACGCCAGAACAGATGGAACAATTGGCGGTGGAACTCAGTCACTTACCGCTGGTCGAAAATACGCAATTTGATGCCGGTTGGGCGCGCAAATTGGCACAAATTTTGGCTGTGCTACAACATTTCACCTTGGTGTTAGGTGCAAGCTTGGCAGTGACCTTACTGTTGGTCACCCATAATATGATTCGTATGCAGATCTTGGCACACCGTGATGCGATTGAAGTATCAAAATTGATCGGAGCTCCCAATCCCTTTATCCGGCGGCCTTTTCTCTATTTGGCGGTGTGGCAAGGGGGGATTGCTGCGGCATTAGGATGGGGCTTGGCTCAAGCCTTTATCGCGACACTCAATCCTTTAATTGCTGATTTTGCCGCGCTCTATCATAGCCAAGCGGAACTACACAGCCTAAATTTGGAAGAAAGTGCCTTGTTGGTTGTCAGTATCATTGGCCTCTCTTGTTTAACTGCAGCATGGACATGCACGCGCTTATTGCGCAAACTAGAACCACGCTGATGCCAACCGTATTTAAGACAAGGTTAATATAGTAGTTAAACAATGGTCACATTCGATCGCTGCTTTAAGTCAGTTTTGATAGAGAAACACTATAGTTGCGATAAAAAAATACTTGACTAAAAAGCTAGTCTATTTCTAGCACTCTCTATAGACGAGTGCTAGAATAAAAACAAAGAAGACATCTTCCGGAAAGGAAAGCGAAAGATGAGCAAAGCATTCGCATTACCAATTCCATCCAGCAATGGCAGTCTGGAAAGCTATATCGCAGCGGTGAACAGCATTCCGATGCTGACGCCCGAACGTGAAATCGAATTGGCAACCCGCCATCAAGAACATCAAGACATTGATGCCGCTCGTGAGCTGGTGATGTCGCACCTGCGCGTGGTGGTGTCGATAGCACGCGGCTATTCTGGTTATGGCTTACAACAAGCAGATTTGATTCAAGAAGGCAACATCGGCCTGATGAAGGCAGTGAAGCGCTTTGAACCAACTCGCGGTGTGCGTCTGTTTTCGTTTGCAGTGCACTGGATTAAAGCGGAAATCCACGAATTTATCTTGCGCAACTGGCGCCTCGTTCGTATTGCCACCACCAAACCACAGCGCAAATTGTTCTTTAACCTGCGCTCGATGAAACGTGGTTTTAGCGCGCTCACCGATAGCGAAGCACAAGACATCGCGTTGGCTTTAGGTGTGAAACCTGAAGAAGTGCGTGAGATGGAAACCCGTATGAGTGGGCAAGACATCGGTTTGGTGGCAGACAATGACGATGATGATGCGTTTTCGCCTATCGATTGGCTCGCCGACCACGATAACGAACCGACTCATCAAATTGAACGCAAAGCATTCGACCGCTTACAAAAAGAAGGGATTCACGAAGCGTTGGAAAGTCTAGACGCACGGAGTCGCCGGATTATTGAAGCACGTTGGTTAGCTGATGATGGTGGTTTAACGCTCCACGATTTGGCTGCTGAGTTCAATGTGTCGGCAGAACGCATCCGCCAGATTGAAGCGAAAGCCCTACAAAAAATGCGTAGCGCGATGCTACAAAATCACAACGAAATCGTCATCGCTTAATATTTGTTTTCGAACACTGACAACAGGCCCCTCGTGGGCCTGTTTTTTATGGAAATCACCCGATGTCGCCCTCTCAGGACTTATTAGCACGCAGTCGCGCAGCAGTTTGGCACCCTTGCACCCAAATGCAACGTCACGAAACCCTGCCGATTATCCCGATTATTCGTGGGGAAGGTAGCTGGTTATATGGTGAACAAGGGGTGCGTTATTTAGACGCTGTGAGTTCATGGTGGGTGAATCTATTCGGTCATAATGAGCCACGCATCAAAGCCGCTATCAGCCGTCAGATGGATCAGTTAGAACATGTCATCCTTGCTGGTTTTACACACCGACCAGTGGTTGAGTTGTCTGAACGTCTTGGTGCGTTATCTGGGTTGGGCCATGCTTTTTATGGCTCGGATGGAGCATCGGCGACAGAAATTGCCTTGAAAATGAGCTTTCACTATTGGCGCAATCAAGGACAGCCAGAGAAAACGCGTTTTGTGCATCTTGAAAACAGCTATCACGGCGAAACGGTTGGTGCACTGGCGGTAACGGATATTCCTTTATTTCGCCAAACCTATGCCCCACTGTTGATTGAAGGTCTATCGGTACCGTGTCCGGATAACCGACACACTACCGCCGAGCGTGATGCTAAACAGTTGGCAGAGCAAGCCGCACAAGCAGTTGAACGACTCTTTGCCGCACAACATCAACAGATTGCCGCCATGATTGTTGAGCCGCTCGTGCAAGGCGCCGCCGGCATGGCAATGTATCACCCACATTATTTACAGCGCGTCCGCGAGTTGTGCGACCGCTACCAAGTATTATTGATTGCGGATGAAATCGCGGTAGGCTTTGGCCGTACCGGTCGTTTTTTTGCCCACCAACACGCCGAAATCACGCCTGATTTTCTGTGTTTATCGAAAGGGATTACCGGCGGCTATTTGCCGTTATCCGTCGTGCTCACCACCGATGCGGTGTATGACGCTTTTTATGATCCAGATGTGACACGCGGCTTTTTACATTCACACAGCTATACCGGCAATCCTCTGGCTTGTGCGGCGGCGCTGGCGGTACTCGATATTTTTGAACAAGATCAGGTCTTGCAGTGTAATGCGCAGAAAGCAGTGGCCTTTACCCAGCAATTGCAGGGATTGTGTGATTTACCGTGGGTAACGCATTTCCGCCACTGTGGGATGATTTGGGCGTTTGATGTGGTGTGCGAGCGCAATGACTTTGCCCTCGCGTTTTTCCGTGAGATGTTACAGCACGAATGTTTGGTGCGGCCGATTGGAAAAACGGTTTACTTTATGCCGCCCTATTGCACCACCGAGGCAGACATCACCCATTTTTACCATGCCACCCGTGCCAGTTTAACCGCCGTCTGTGGCAATCAAACCACCCCATCACATATCACCTCAGATCTGAAAATGGCATAATAATCACAGAAGTTATGAATAAATTTTTTATGAGGTTACGCGATGCCTGTTTTTCTACATGTTGGCTGTGGGCCAAAACGTAAAAATCAAACCACAGCAGGTTTTAATACTGAAAGCTGGATAGAAAAGCGTTTAGATATCGATCCAAACGTTCAGCCTGATATTGTAGGAACAATGACTGATATGTCAGCAGTTACAACAGAATCAGTTGATGCATTGTTTTCTAGCCATAACATTGAGCATCTATATCCGCATGAGGTCCCAAAAGCACTTTCAGAGTTCCATAGAGTACTGACAGAAGAAGGATTTCTTGTGATTACTTGTCCTGATTTACAAGCTGTATGTGCATTAATTGCTGAGGACAAACTGACAGAAGCAGCCTATCAAAGTCCAGCTGGCCCAATCGCTCCAATAGATATCCTTTATGGATACAGACCGTCCATGGCTCAAGGAAACCTTTACATGGCCCATAGATGTGGATTCACTCAAAAGGTTCTGACAGGTACTTTGTTATCTGCTGGTTTTAAAAATGTCGCGGCGTTTCGACGCACACATCCCTTCTATGATATCTGGGCAATTGCTAGTAAGTCAGAAAGAACGGAAACAGAATTACGGGAGCTCGCTGGAGCACATTTTCCAAAAGGAAATTAAATCGTAAATTTGTTTCAAATAAAATCTTAGAGGCGCGGTTTCACTGCATCTAATAGGTTTTGTTCAGTAATTTTGCCAGTCAGGCGGGCCGTGATATTGCCATCACGGTCTAACACCACCGTAAACGGCAAAGCACCGATTTTATTGCCAATCGTCCGCATCAACTCCAAAGCACTGTTATCTGCCACCAACAGCGGATAGGTAATAG
Source organism: Aquaspirillum serpens DSM 68 (assembly GCF_000420525.1). Classification (GTDB taxonomy): domain Bacteria; phylum Pseudomonadota; class Gammaproteobacteria; order Burkholderiales; family Aquaspirillaceae; genus Aquaspirillum; species Aquaspirillum serpens. The sequence goes on along the minus strand of NZ_ATVC01000073.1, from coordinate 541 downwards.
AAAACTGTTGGGCAAAGTTTTTGACGGGGATTTTCTGATCCAGCGCAATCCCCACCACCGCTACCCCATGTGGGCCAAACCGTTGTGAAAAGGTGTTTAACATCGGCATTTCTTCACGGCAAGGGGCACACCATGTCGCCCAAAAATTGACTACCACTACTTTCCCACGCCAATTCTCAACCGACTGTAGCTTGCCATTCACATCAGGAAAACGCGCCTGATCGAGTGCCGATCCTGCCCACGCCGTTAAGGGGCTGCAAGCAGCAATCAATGCGGCCATCATCAGATGGCGGCGGCTAAACAGTGCCATATTTTCATCCTTTTTGTGCTTGTTGCATGGTGATCGCCGACTGATGCGCTTAGAATGTTTGCTCTTTTTCTGATGCAAAGGCAACAGCGATGTCGATCTTGGTTTGTGGCTCGGTGGCTTACGATACCTTACTGCATTATGTAACGGTCAAATTTTTTCGGACAGAGAGATAGGTTGTGTGTTTGCCATATTCTGTTCGTAGACAGCTGGGGGCAAATAACCCAGAGTTGA
>NZ_ATVC01000072.1 GCF_000420525.1 Aquaspirillum serpens DSM 68 | reverse complement strand
TCGGAGATAGTCCGCGTAATCGTCTTGGGCTTGTTTTTTCTAAGCTGCCTGTGCGGCAGTTCGGCGCGTTCTCTGGTGCGTGGAGCACTCCCGTTTTTTCTAAGCTGCCTGTGCGGCAGTTCGGTCGCAGCGCTGCCCCAATTGCCAGCGGCCACCTTTCTAAGCTGCCTGTGCGGCAGTTCGGAAGTGTTCTAACCTGTAACCGAACCTGTAACCTTTCTAAGCTGCCTGTGCGGCAGTTCGGATATACAGGGACAATTAACGGCACATCCGACTTTTCTAAGCTGCCTGTGCGGCAGTTCGGCCACTGCTTTAAGACTCTTGGGTGATAACGCGTTTCTAAGCTGCCTGTGCGGCAGTTCGGAACACGCCAAAATGTGCCCTATGGCTCGATATTTTCTAAGCTGCCTGTGCGGCAGTTCGGGCTTTCGAAAGATTGGGCGGTGTTAATGGCTTTTTCTAAGCTGCCTGTGCGGCAGTTCGGCGGTGTTACCAGCTATGTTACTGAAGCCGCTTTTTCTAAGCTGCCTGTGCGGCAGTTCGGATTACCGCTTCAGGAAACTGATCGGAGGTGGTTTTCTAAGCTGCCTGTGCGGCAGTTCGGTGGTATCTTTTAGTGATGTATTGCAGCCTTTTTTTCTAAGCTGCCTGTGCGGCAGTTCGGACGGGATTGGTAGAGGGCGTGCCTTCGGTTGCGTTTCTAAGCTGCCTGTGCGGCAGTTCGGGTCGCCGGTTGAGAGTGATTTGAAAGCCATCGTTTCTAAGCTGCCTGTGCGGCAGTTCGGCCTAGGTATTTTGTAATGCTGGCGGCGGTTTCTTTCTAAGCTGCCTGTGCGGCAGTTCGGGACAAAATACGATAAAGCAGAAAAGGCCAAATTTTCTAAGCTGCCTGTGCGGCAGTTCGGTCTGGTGTTGCTCGCAATGTGTTGGTGCATTCTTTCTAAGCTGCCTGTGCGGCAGTTCGGGCAATCTGGCATCAGACTGATGGTAGTGATGAGTTTCTAAGCTGCCTGTGCGGCAGTTCGGCCAGTTACAACCCGTCTAGCGGAATGGCTGTCTTTCTAAGCTGCCTGTGCGGCAGTTCGGGATGGGTGTTAGCAAGATGGCTATCAGCAAGTTTTCTAAGCTGCCTGTGCGGCAGTTCGGGCAATATCAGGTCGTTTTGTGTTGGGCTTGATTTTCTAAGCTGCCTGTGCGGCAGTTCGGTCCCGTGGGCAGAAAGTCTATTTACTGTTGATTTTCTAAGCTGCCTGTGCGGCAGTTCGGTCAATTCGATATTCGACCAGCCGGCGACATCGTTTCTAAGCTGCCTGTGCGGCAGTTCGGGAACGGGCGGTTGGCCCCAGCGTTCACCACTATTTCTAAGCTGCCTGTGCGGCAGTTCGGTTTTCGCTTCGGCCTGCACTGCATCAGTGTCATTTCTAAGCTGCCTGTGCGGCAGTTCGGTGATAGCCAAGCCGGTAAGCCTGACGGGTAAATTTCTAAGCTGCCTGTGCGGCAGTTCGGGAATCGTCAATTCTCAAACAGGTGCGGCTTGAGTTTCTAAGCTGCCTGTGCGGCAGTTCGGGATGGTTTCTTGCTGGGTTTCGGTTTTCGCTTTTTCTAAGCTGCCTGTGCGGCAGTTCGGCAAAAATGCAGATGGCGCTTGTTGCAGCCAATTTTCTAAGCTGCCTGTGCGGCAGTTCGGCTCAAGGGGACTTAAGAAACCTATCGAGCGAATTTCTAAGCTGCCTGTGCGGCAGTTCGGGCTGGAAAGCATGACATACAATGCAGAAACAATTTCTAAGCTGCCTGTGCGGCAGTTCGGGAAAAAAAAAAGCCGGCACTAGGCCGGCTTGTTTTCTAAGCTGCCTGTGCGGCAGTTCGGTAAGTTATCGCAAGATAAAGCCGGTAGATACTTTTCTAAGCTGCCTGTGCGGCAGTTCGGATCCAGTCTTGACAATCTGATTTTGTTGCACCTTTCTAAGCTGCCTGTGCGGCAGTTCGGTTTGAGTAGTCGCCATGATTGCCGCGCAACATTTTCTAAGCTGCCTGTGCGGCAGTTCGGTTTTTGGTTTTTCATTGCTTTGCTTCCTTTATTTTCTAAGCTGCCTGTGCGGCAGTTCGGCTTGCAAGCGTGTCAAGACGCTAAAAGATAAATTTCTAAGCTGCCTGTGCGGCAGTTCGGAATGCTTTTTACATCTGCCGGAACGTCGACAATTTCTAAGCTGCCTGTGCGGCAGTTCGGGGTACAATTTTCATGCTCAAACGCAAGCGTTTTTTCTAAGCTGCCTGTGCGGCAGTTCGGTATTGTATTGATATATCTCTCTTGTATTGACTTTTCTAAGCTGCCTGTGCGGCAGTTCGGACAAAAAATTATTTTATTCGCGCTTTAGTAATTTTCTAAGCTGCCTGTGCGGCAGTTCGGTGCAGCGTCGGAGGTCTTTGCCAGTGCCTCTTTTTCTAAGCTGCCTGTGCGGCAGTTCGGTAGATAGAAAAGCAAATATCATTCTAATTTTTAAAGAACTTTTTGTCTATTCTCTAAAAAACCCTTTTTTATCCCCCCTTTTGTAACCCATTGATTTAAAAGAGGGGATTTTTTGGTCGAAAAAAAGGGTTAGAACCAAGGTATTGTTGCTGTGGTACTCAGCCCATAACAGCTAAATTCCCCTTCAATGGGCTGATCTTGCAAAGGTCCATGTTCAATAAACAAAAAAAACGTTTTGCCACTGGTGCGGCTTCGCGCTTCAACTGAAGGCAATGTCAGCTTTTTACCCTCGGTGATTTTGTTTGCCACCTCAGAAGGATCAGCACCTCGGGCAATGGCTCGCCGGCGTAGCCGTTCGGGGTTGCTTTTCGATTGCACCCGTCGAACCACCCGATATTGAACACCAGCAGGAACAGCTAAGATTTGACTCAATTGACAATGGTCGCGCATTCCCGCCAACCAATCACTGGCCATCAATGCCAACAATTTTTCTTCAGAACCATGCAAACGCAACCGGCTACCCAAACGGGTTGATGTGTGCTCGGGAAAACTTAGACCAATTTTGCCATCTCCATGTGCAACCAACCCCTGATGCACCTTGCCAAACAAAGCTTTAAGCAAAATGGGCTGAGAAAATTCAGGATCGGGCAAAATCCGAATATCAAGATAGTGATTCATGCGGGTTTAGTCCTTGTCACCAAATACGCCACCGCGAATCAAGGTGGCCATTACATAATGTTGGTTTTCCACTGACGGGGCTTGGTCTTTTAATACCCAGTTATCAAGTAAATTATAAAAATCGGCTTTTTGTTTAGGTTGACGATAGGCTTTGCCTTGTGATGTTACCGAGCCATAGGGTTCAACAGCAATCGGGCTATTGTGGGAGTCGCTGTCATCATCTTGTGGATACCATGTATCGATGGTGCGCAGCGCATTACTGATTTTTTGGCTGTGCATCCCTGCAATCCCATTAACAACATATAAGGTCTTGCTTTTATCCCCTTTTCCCTTGTCCAAAATCAATTCTTGTGAAGGGTATACCTCTTGGCCATCGCCTACTCGTACAAAAGCAACGACCTCTAACAGCACATGGCATTTTCCTGATAAACCTTGCTCAATCACGCTGGCAAGAGTGTTTAATTCTGTTGCCTGATCTGTTGGAACATCGAAATTGCGCAAAGAAAAATCGAGGGCATTAAAACGCCATTGCTGCTGAATTTCACCCTCGGCACGGCGGGTAATTTCGACCATAATTTGCTCTGCCCCGATGCGATTGCGCCACAGAAAACGGCCATTGGCCAAATTAATTGCATAGCGACGTGCCAATTCGCCAAACCCTTGCGTCTCGATATAGCTTTTCACCGTCGCTTGTAGCTTATGTTGATAATCAAGATTGTTGCAGGCCGAGGGTTCGCCTGCACCGGCCAACACGCGCAAGGTAAAACGCACCCGCAGGGTATCGGCATCATTCGGCAAACTGGCTACATCGACAGTTTGTAAATTTGGATTTTGGATTTGTGCATCGAGTTTGGCGGGGTCTTGATCTTTTGTTGAAAGGCGATTCGAAATGGTGCCGCGCACAGATTTTTCGTGAACCACAACATCTGGCCACAGATTGCCTTGTGCCATGTCGTTCCATTGCCCTGCTTTGAATAAAGCGTCAGAGGCATCCAATTTACGTTCAAAAGCCAAAACAGAAGCTGTTTTTAAAGCATCGTTCTTTGCCATGTGAAAAATTCCTTATGCAGAAAATGGGTTTAAATCGGTATAGAAATTGACACAACGGTATAACCCTGTGTCAGGTTCCGCTTGATGGCGCCAAAGCATCTGTGAAAAAGAGGTCAAACGGTGAGGGGCAATCCATTCACCCAAGGAATACAAACACTCGACAAAGCGGGTTGGGGTTGCCACGTCGCGAGTATTGGTAACTTCTCCGGCAGCATGCAGTGGTGATAATCCTGCATAGCCAATCGGCAGGGGTACCAACCAACCTGTTGCAGGTTTGTGCACCTGCCATTCGACAAATTCGGGGTGAGTGGGGTCGGGGGTAGCTGGGGCGATGTTTAATTGTGTTAAATCTAACAGTGCATCTAACACCGTAGCATTGGGGCCAAGTGTGTCCAGATGTGTGCGTAATTTATCCGGACGATGTACCAAAGTGAAACCAGGTAAAAGGCGATAACGCAGCTTTTTGAAAAAAGCCTCTTGTTCGGTTTGTTGTTGCGGTACGGTTTTCCAGTAAGCTCGTTGTTGCTGCCCCCACGGTAATACGCTACCACCTGCAAAACGCATCGCATTGACTTCTGTATGAACCGCTTGAATCAACGGTGCAATTTCCGTATCACCAAATAATTCATCTTTTACTGCGATAACTAGGCTGATCTCTAAATGAACACGCCCTTCTTCCACGATCGTGGCAGGTGTCCCATCTTTATTGATGGGGTTTCGGCTGAGATGAAAGACATATTGATATTTGCTGGCTAGACGGGTGACTTGTGGTTCAAAGCGATGGCATACCACACCCACGCCAGCAAACCCTTTTTCTAATACGCCAGCAGCTAATAATTTGCGCTCCAGTGCATGAGCAAAGCCTAAAAAAGCCGATGGTGGCGGAAAACCCCAAGAGAAAGGGCCAGAAATGGCATTGGCGTTTTGGATCTGTAAATGTGGCAACACCAACAAACCAGCAGTGTCCACTTGAGGGTTAACCATGGTTCAAACTCCAACGGATGATTTGTAGGCGATCTTCCAATACGGTTTGCCATGCCTGCGCTTCAGCATCGCCAAAGTGCAATTGTTTGTTATTTTTATCTAAGGCACTGTTTAACCAATTGGCAAAGTTTCGCGTAACCTCGTCCAACCATTGGCCTTGGCTGCGGCGATTGGCAAAGTCTTCATCTTCATTCCCGCGCTCAGGATCAAGCCAATATTGCTCTGCCTCATCCAAAATACTGTTTTTGCTCCAACCGGCGGGCAGTGCTTGTAGCTCGGCAGTGTATTGCAACAGCTCATCACAAATGTCATCAATTAATGCGGCGCGAGCCTCACGAATGGCTACATTGTTGTAGTCCCCTGCTTTTCCCAACAGGTTTTTCAAGGCATTGAGTGTGAATCTGACATTTTTTCGGCGGCCAAATAGCGAAAAAATGCTGCGTTGTTGCAAAGGAGGTTGCACGCTATTTTGGTTTTGCCAAGTGGGTGGACACGAGGCTAATAGCCAATTTTCGCCGTGCCGCTCACTATTCAATTGGCTGATGTTTTGTGGTTTGGTACCACCAAAATGCTGTGTTGCTATATTGGGATAGTCGCGATAACCGTGATCGTGATGCTTCTTTATTTTGCGGGCCTCACGGGCGGCTTTGGCCTCATCAGAAAAACGGTCTTGGCGCATCGTATTCCAAACATGATGGGCCAAAGAGGTTGGAAACAGCGGTAGCAGCAGATGGTAAGTACCATCGGATAGGGGCCAATAGATTTGCTTGCTTAGCTTGTGGCTGGCTAATTCACCTTTTGGTTCTGGCAAAGTGGCAAATGCTGTGCACCAGTTTTCTGCTTCTTGTGTTTCTCCGCCGCTGTATTCACAGAATAAATCCATCAACGCTGGATGTTGAGTGAGGCACAAATCTAGGACGGTTTGCCCTGCCACTTTCAAACGCAAAAATTTGTAAACGTCCAAAGCTGCCGCGTTACCGACGACATCGGGTTCGAGTTGATGGTTAAAACTATGACTACCAAATTCATAGTGCAGAGCCGCTTTGTTACCGGTACTACTTAGGCTGGATCCTTTTGCATCAGGGTGATTGAACTTTAAGGCATGAGTGACTTGTTGAATTTGCTCGACCCGTCTGGCAGCATCGGCAATCCAAACAGCTGGTGTAAACGCATCGATCAAGCTGTCTCTCGCCTCGGTTTCTTCTGCTTTGAGTTTGTCTAATTTCCCCTGCAATCTTTCGGTTAAGAAAGACGAAATCACCGTTCGAATGTCAGATGCTGTGATCGGTGAGGTCTCTTCAGACAATATTTCGCTCATCAAACCTCCTAATTATTCCTAAAAAATACTCTATTTTCTGAAAAATCCTAAATGACCATGATAATGCCAAATTACGTTCTCTCTTTGTGGTAAATCAAATAATCCATAACGGTTGGCGCAATGTTCAATGGGTAGGTTTTGTTCTTCCGCCAGTGTTTCTAAAGCAATTTCATAATCGGGTGTGGCCCAATTCGAGATGTTTTTTCCCAAAGTTAGGGAAAGCGGCATCCAACGACTGTTTTGTAAGGTGCATTGCCCTTCTTTCTCCAAACGCACCAAATCAAGGCCACCGTTGGCATTGGGCTGTAGAGTGTGTGCGGCGCGGCCTTCAGGATCGCGCCGAAAAGGGGTCTTTCTTTGTAAGAAACCACTTTGATGGGCCAATGTTTTCCACCAATAGGTCACAGGTATTTGCTTTTGAGACACGCCGGCTGCCTGATCCAACATCAAGTCTTTCAAGGTCGCGTGCTCAAGGTCGGCCAAATTGTGTTGTGGATCGAGGGTGTCTCGTTCTGCAATCCGTGGTGCGGCAGTGAGTGGTTGTAATTGCTCTGGCGCAAGCACTTTGTCTAAATTGTGGGACACCATTGGAAAACTGCTGCTTTCAAAACCGGGTCGAACAAAAGCGAGGCGTTGGCCCTGCGCAGCTTTTACGTTGTGAGACATCAACCACACATTGGGCGAGGTAGTTGGACAGGTTTCGGTTCGATGCCGCTTCACACGCCCAGCCAATTGGATGATCGAACGCAACGATGAAGGCTCAACAATCGCCCAGTCATAATCATGGTCACGTCCAACCTCTGCTACCGCAGTGGCTAAGACAATAAACAGATGATCTTGCGCTGGGGTGGTTGTCAGTGCCTGTTGGATGCTGGGATGTTCAAATACCGCTTCAGGGCGATGGCGCTGCAATACCCGATCTAAGGTGTGTTCAAGCTCTGTGCGCACTAATAAAGGATGGCGCGAGTGATATACACAAAGATGAACATGCACACCATCAGGTGCACCATGAGTGAATAGCCATTGAGCAACCCGACACAGTGGGTCGATATTAGCCATTCTAATCAAGCCAAAGCTGACCTTTTTCCCTGTGTTAGGCTGGGTTGTATGATGCTGTTGATGGAGCTGTAAAGCATAATCAAGGCAATGGCTTGCCCATTGCTCGTAACAGATCGATTCTTTTTGCAGTGGGGTAGGGGCAGCGGCAAGATCTGGCTCAAATGGGACAACTTTTGCTCGCCGCCGTGGCTCAATGGCTTTGAGTTTGGCGATTCGACGCGACACAAATTGTGTGTGACGGGCAAGAAAAGCCGCCCCTTCATCATAGAAATCAGCTTCGCTACCATATTCATCAAACCATGCACACACTACGGCCGAAGACTGCCCCTGTTCTCGATGTGCTTGAAAAGCCTGTCGTCCTTGTTGATAAGCCAAAAATAAACCTTGTACCAACGCTGGCGGCAAAGTGGCTGAAGACAACAAGACTCGGCTCCCAAGTAGTCCTGCCCAATGGACTAAACGAGCAATGGCTGGCAAATCTTCTTGGGAAAAATCATCAACCTCGTCCAATACCAAATCTGACGTCATGAGGCGCAACATAGGGGCAATTTGATGTCCCCCTCGCGTGCTTTCTGTTGCCGGCATCAAATGGTCAATGGTGCAAGTCAACACTGGGGCATCTAATAAGCGTAGTACTTGGCTATTTTTGCCTAACCATGTTTTGAGAGGCCCATCGACTAAACAGCCTTCGTAATGCACATAATTGTGTTCTGGTAATAAATCGACCGAAGATTCATTGCCAGAGGCATCGCGGCTTGCTAATGCCTCAATCAGTGCTTGCTGTGCTGATCCACCGACAAGAACAGCCAAATCGGTTTCGTTCAACCCCAAACGTTCGCCATAGGCCGCACCTGTTTGACGAGTGAGGGTACGTAGCCCCATCGCCACTGTAAAACGTGCCCCCTTTTGTGCATGAGCTAAACCATAGGCGATACGACCATTTGCCAAGGTTTTTCCGCAGCCGGTTGAGGCCATGTTAACCCCAAAAAAACCATGTTTTTCGCTACGTTCTGCCCATGCTTCTGCCAAATCAAACGCTTGGTTTTGCCAACGAAATGCCCCTTTGCTGCGTTCACGAAAACCTTTGTGGCGTGCAATGCGCGGTAGTTGCCCATCTAACAGCGGCAAAGTGCGCAAAATCCGTCCAGTATTGACTTCTACGCCAATCAAATGCTCATCAAGTCGTTGATTTAATACACGTCCTTCAGGCGTATTCCGTGTGTTGGCATAAAGCGGTTTTTCTTTCCCTTTTACAGGATCGCCATAGCGCAGTTGACTGATTTGGCTGGAATAAAAATGGTCACCCAACATCAAACCCATGCGGGCGATATGTAGCGCATAAGGGCTTCTTACCCACTGTTGAGCTGTCTCGGTGTTAAGTAGATGTGGACGTTGTAATAAAATGTTTTTTGCGAGACGAGAGGCATGTTTTCGCCAATGTTGGCTATTCCACGGTAGATTTTTTTTAAATGTCCAACAGGCTTTCCTATCAGATTCTTTGCTATCTGGACGAGCGCCACACCAATTGGCGGAGATCAGCTCGGGCAACCGCTGTAATAACCCCTCACGATTAATGTCTTCCCCATTTTTCATGTCTGGTTCAGGTAAGCGATGGTGGCTGACGATTAACCAACCAATCATCTGAGCCAAAGGGGGCAAACCTTTTAAAGGCGCGGTGAAGATTTTAAGATCATCTTGTTTGAACTCGACTGGCGGCCATTCGGCCTGTTCTTCTCTATCTTGCAAGGCTGTCAGCCAAGCAATATCGTCTTTGCCACAGCTGCGCACAAAGGCTTCAAACAAACGCAGCGATACCCATTCATGACGAAACGCATCAGCTTGGGGTTTGCCAGAGCTTAATTTTTTCTGAAACGCATCATTGGCTTTGCCGAAATCGTGAAAAAGTGCTGCCAATTGTGCGATCAGCCGGATATCTTCTAAGCCATGCCAATCATTTTCATCGCCTTGTCGCAGCACATCACGGCGGGTTGTGTTGGTGGGGGTAGCACCTTGTGCGTTGAATTGGCGTGCATCGCCGACAATCCACAACAGTTCACTATGATTGGGACCTCGGTTCCAATGGCAAGCGACAGCCGTATTTTTACGGGCACTGCGACGCAATAATCCATACAGGGTATTGAGGCCTGCTTGGGTGATGATGGTTTTCCAGGTGCGGTCGCCGTGTCGTTCGGCAAATTGGTCAAGAATACGACGTGTTTCTGTCAGTGCGTTTTTGCTGCATTGAGACACCAAAACAATATTCATTCGGCAAGGTTCCCTATCGTCAAAGCCACATCTTTTAATGTATCAATCATGAAGTCTAACGCTTCGTGTTGTGAAAAGGCCTGTAGGCAAGCTTGACGGAAGGTTTGTTCGTCGTCGCCGCGTGTGGCAGAGATAAAGGCTTGGGGTAATACAATTGCATCTTTAATGAGATCAGCTACATCAAAAACCAGCGCACCACGACGTGTTTTGCCATGCAACACCGCCAATCCGTGAGGCAAACCCAGTACCCACGTTGCTGTGGCAGCCAGTCCATAGGCGAGATAGTTACCGTGATCTAAAAATCGGTTTGCGGGGTCGTGCCCACTGCCGCCTTTGCTGCGAGTGAAATCACCGTATTCAGTGGCATTTGCCGCCAACTGAAATAGTTTTTTGCTCAAACGCGCTTCTTCAGTTAGCAAAGCCGTGTGATCAGTGGCCATTTGATTTCGTTCGCTGGCGTTGCGTAACGCGGCTAGTAGCACCTCGGGGGAAACATGAAAACCTGCCTCAGATAACCGCCGGTTGTTTTGCCAAAGGTGTGCAACTTGTTGTAAACGCTTTTCCTGAAAGACCTTTGCCGCTTTCAAACGAAAAGCGTCGTCAAACCAAAACTTCACCCACGATTGCAAATACTCTGTTGGCCGGTACTCGCTTTGCGGTGAAAACCAAACAATGTCGACATCTATCTCATTGGCACTGTAAAGCGGCGTACCGCCACCCCCGCAAAAGCCAACTAATACCCCTGCTTTAGCCAATTCGCGCATGGCATCTCGTGTAATAGAGGTACCTGTTCCGAGTAAAATACACGTTGTGTTGGCAATGGGAATATTCCAATACAATGATTGCTTACCTTCGTCGGTCACGTACTCGACACGCCCGCCGTTCACTAGAACACGGCAATATTCGAGGTAATACAGATTGGCACGCTTGGAATGCAAAATCGTTTTTAGTTCGGAGGAAGTGAAGGTTTTCATGTCTACGGTTTAGTCAATTGAAAACCTGATTTTTGTAGAAAAAATTCTATTTGAATTTGACAAATAACAAAAATTATAGATATAGGTTTGCTAAGTTATTTTTTTAACTTTAATGGATATTTTGTTTAGAATGAACGCTGACAAACCAATGACCGGCGGTGAATGAAACCGTAATGTTTTTGATCGTACCCAACACTTCATGACCCAGTGCGCGACAAGCCCCGCCGTTCAGGGCGGGGAAGGATAGCGCGGACGGTGTAGCCGTCCTTGGGTTTCAGTCTTGGGCGGGTACGCCACCAATAGGTGAACATGATCATCCTCGCCGTCCATATTTCGCCACAAAGACCAAATGGACATGCATATTAAAAACGCAGTGCCGACCGTGCCGAATATCATTGTCATTGCTCATAGACCAAACTATAATTGAGCCATGCAACGACTTCAAGCCTTCAAATACGAACTTGTGCCAGATGGCCATCAGGAGCGGCAAATGCGCCGCTTCGCTGGCTCGTGCCGGTTCGTGTTCAACAAGGCGTTGGCGTTGCAGAAGTCGCGTTACG
>NZ_ATVC01000071.1 GCF_000420525.1 Aquaspirillum serpens DSM 68 | reverse complement strand
TGCCTGAGCCGTTGCCTGAGCCGTTGCCTGAGCCGTTGCCTGAGCCGTTGCCTGAGCCGTTGCCTGAGCCGGTGCCTGAGCCTCAACCAACCCTGCCGCCATTACCGCCGGTATTAGAGGACATTCCCGAACTGACTTTGCCGGTTGAGGAAGAATCTGTGTCAGGCTATGTGCCGTATGACACCACGCCACTAACCCTGCCGCCGGAACTGGAAATCCCCGCGCCAGAGGTGCCTGTTGCTGCGATACCGGTCGCCGACATCCCTGTGCTTGAGCCCTTAGACCCCATCACAGAGTCCATTCCGACGGTAACAGATCAAAATGCACCGACAGCCCCTGCTTTACCTGCCGAGCCTCTTAAGGCGTTGGATGACTTTGCTCTAGAAGATTTTCTCAACCCCACTTTCCCAGAAGTGGCGTTGCAGCAAGTGAACACTGCGGCCAGTTTCACGCCGCCGTTAGCACAGGCAATCGCCGACGAGCCACCAGCGACAGAACCGCCGGCATTGGAGACAACTGAGACAGCAGAAGCCGCACCGAGTGAGGCTGTCGCAAGTGAAGAACCTGCTGCATCTGAAGCCGCGCCACCTGCGCATGAGCGTGTGTTACACACCCATATTTTTTCCAGCAAAGACGCTGCTAGCAGCAGTTTGATGCCGCCAAAACATATCGACCAAGCTTATCCACGTTTGGTGGTGATGCGTACCTTAGCGGCGGCCTTGCAGTCGAATTGGGCACGTTTGGTCGCCGGCAGTACCTCACATTTCGGCTTATTCCGTGATGCACTGACCGTGTTAGAACAAGATGCCCCCGAACTCGACAATACCTTAATCAGCGATGCCATCGGAACCTTGGTCAGCATGGCCGATAATTTGCCACTGTCGGGGCCTAGTGATTGGGAAGCGCAACACACTGCCTCGGTACTGGCCGAATTAGGTAAAACGCTAGATCGTTTCCCCACCTCAGATGCCACGATCTTGCAACAGCTCACTGAGGCCCTAGCACAGCTCAAAGCCGGCGACCCCAATCCACCACGCTTTACCTTTGCACCAACACCTGTTGAATCCACTGCGCCAGCAGAACCCGAGCCCCCAGCGGTGATGGATATCCCACTAGAACCACCGATGTTGGAGAGTATCGCCATTGACGATATTCCCCATCTCAATACACCGTTGGTTGAAGATGCACTGGAAGACAGCGACGGCCAAGCGGCGATTGAACACGCAGCATTTTGTGCCCAATCGCGTGGCCTATTTGCGGCCATTACCCGTGAACGGCCGACGCATGGCGTAGAATCGGCACAACGCATGGCGGCAGCTTCGTTGTTGTTGGCGGAAGCGGCAGTGGTGGCAAAACAGATGGCGATTGCAGAATTAGCCGTAACCTTGGCAGATACGCTACAACGTCATGAAATTACTGGCAATTTGATTGAATTAGTCGCCGATAGCGTGACCGTATTGTCGGGCATGTTGGAAGAAGTGCGGCAAGGTTTACCTGCTACCCCTGCCCCCGATTTAATTGCAGCCCTGCGTGGATTATGAGTCGTCATCCCATCCATGACCTAGCCCGACAAGACAGCGGGTTAAGTCAGTTACTGCAACAAGCGCGCACCTTTGCCCGCATGAACCGGTTGTTTTTGACTTTGCTGCCGACCAATTTACATAGCAGCTGTCAGCTGGTCTGTGCCCGTGATGATGGTTTAGTGGTGTTTGCCCAATCGGGGATGGCAGCGAGCAAATTGCAGCGTTTTGAGCGAGTCATTTTGCAAGGTTTTGCCGCACGAGGCTTGCATTTTCCAGCGGTCAATATCGTGGTAAAGCCCAAGCAACGCGATAGAGCAGCCCCTAAAGCTGCCCCTATCAGCGATCAAACCTTAGCCGAGTTTGAACAGCTGTCGCATCGCATTCAACACCCTAAATTGCGCGCCAGTTTAGAACAACTTACTGCCCACCACCGCCGCGCCATGCCGCCAACTTGCGCTGAATCTCCGGCAACGCCGCCTTGGCCGCCCGCTCCCCCTCCAACATCGCCTGATGTTTTTGGTTGAAATCTGCCGCGCCAATGCCAGCAATCGCCGGCCGAATCACGACATCGGCACGGTTGAGTTCTTGAGCCCCTAATTTTTGCCCCATGATGGTAAAGGTTTGATCGAGGATAGACAGGGCGCCATCTGGGCGGCTGTGGCTGGCCTTGCTAGAAATATCAACCGCAATCACCACATTCGCCCCCATTTCGCGGGCTGCTTCTACAGGGACAGGGCTGCTTAAACCACCATCGACAAAGCGCCGCTTACCAATCACCACCGGTTCAAATACCCCCGGCACACTGCTCGATGCTCGTACTGCTTGCCCAGTGTTGCCACGTTGAAACAACACACGCTTACCGGTGTCCAGATCCGTTGCAACTGCGCCAAATGGCTTGGCTAATTTTTCAATTGGGCGTTTGTGGACTAATTGATTGACATAGTCCTCTAGCTTTTGTCCCTTAACCACACCACCGCTGCCAAAAGTCAAATCACGAACTTTCGACTCATCCAATCCAAAGGCCAGCGTTTGCAAGCGAAAGCCATCATAACCAGCGGCATACAGCGCCCCAACGACACTGCCAGCGCTGGTGCCGGTAACAATATGAACCGGAATACCGGCGGTTTCCAAGACCTTAATTACGCCAACATGGGCAAAGCCCTTCGCTGCGCCACCACCAAGCGCCAGACCGACTTTTAACGGCGGCGGCGGGGCGGTGGGAGAGGTTTTTTGTTCGAATAAAGGAGATACGCTGCTACACGCGGTCAGCATTGCTGCGGCCAGCGCCGCTACCATCAATCTTCGATTCATCATGCTTTAGGCCGTGGTTGAAATTCAATAATCTGACGACCATCGGCTAGGGCACGCGGTTTTTTCGGTTCGGCTTTCCAAGCATGGCCATAAATCACTTCATAAGTCGCCGGCAAGCGCCCGTCTCGGCGCAGGCTTTCATAGCGTTGTTCAATCTGTTGCCATGCTCGTTTCCCCATCAATCCGCGCCCGCGCCCTGCCATGGCATTATGAGCGCCGATGGCTTTCAAATCGCGCATCACACTTTTGACATCTTCATAGGTCAACACAATTTTTTCCATATCCATCACCGGTTCGGCAAAACCCGTGCGCACTAAGGCATCACCGATATCGTGCATGTCGATGAAACGGTTGACATGGGTATGACCATCGACACCTGAAAAAGCCTGCCGCAGTTCCATCAACGTATCTGGCCCTAACGTAGCAAACATAAACAAACCACCGGTACGCAATACCCGTTGCACTTCGCTAAATGCCGTATCGGGGGTGTTGAGCCATTGAATCGCAAGATTCGACCACACCAAATCAACACAATCACTGTGTAGTGGTAAGGCTTCTAAATCTGCACACACCAACGGTGGGTCTTTGTGTAATAAACGTCCGAAAAACCCGCGCTCCTGACGCTGTTTATCGCGAGAGAGGGCCAACATACGCGGCGCCAAATCCAGTTCAATCACCTGTGCTGTTGCATAGTGTTGGCGCAACTGTTGTGCGCCATACCCAGTACCGCTACCAGCATCTAACACCCGTTGTGGTTGATGGCGAATATAACTCAGCCGTTCTGCCATACGGTCGGACACTTCGCGTTGCAACACCGCCGCGCCATCGTAGCTGGCGGCGGCACGATCAAATGAGGCACGCACCCGTTGTTTTTCGGTGTCAAATAAAGAGGCTTCCATTACACATGTTCCGCTAAAAAGGGGCGTAAAGCCTGTAAAAATTCTGTTTCATGCGACAAAAACGGCGCATGTGAAGCCTGAGGAAAGACCTGTAATCGGCCATCAGCCACCCCGTCTGCCCACGTTTGTGCAGCAGCCAGCGGTGTCAACGCATCGCGCGCGCCAGCCAATACCAAGGTAGGTACGGTGATGTCAGCCAGATGGGGCCGATAATCGGTGTTTTGTAATAACTGCAGCGCCGCTAACAAACCGCTCGGACGGCCATGGGCAAACACCAGTTCACGCAAAGCAGCTAAAGTGGTTTTGGCACTGTCTGAACCCAGCGTTTGCAGGGCTAAAAAACGCTGAATTGTGGTTTCAAATTGTTGGTCGAGCTGTTGTGCCAATTGGTTCACCGCTTCGGCGGCTTGGGCGTGAGGCCAATCCGGTTGTCGGATAAAACAGGGACTCGAAGCCACTAAGGTCAGGCTTTTAACATGCCGAGGGTAACGCCGCGCCCAATGTGCAGCGATGAGCCCACCTAATGACCATCCGACCACTTGCACCGGCAAGGGAAAACTGTGGTGTAAACGCTCTACTACATCATCCAACATAAATTCCGCCACCGCCGCACTACGGCCATGCCCCGGCAAATCTGGCAGATGCACGCAGTATTGGTCAGCAAGCGCCTCGGCCACCCGTTGCCATACGCCACCATGCAATGCCCAACCATGCAGCAATACCACATCATGGCCAACGCCTTGGCTAGAAAAATAAATCGACATCGGTGTTTTCCAAAATTAAGACTGGGCAATCTGCCACAAGGCCGCAACAAGGGCGGCGACATCGGCCTGTTGATGTGCGGCCGACAGCGAGATGCGTAAACGGGCACTGCCCTCGGGTACAGTGGGTGGCCGAATCGCCGGCACCCACAAGCCTTGTTGCCGCAGTTGCTGAGATAAAGCCAATGCTTGCCCATCCTCACCAATCACCACCGCCTGAATCGGGGTGCGTGATGGCAAAATCGGCCACGGCAACCCTGCTGTGGCTTCGCGGAAGAAGGCAATATGCTGTTGTAAGCGTTGTCGGGCGGTGCTATCGCGAATCAGCGCTAAACTGGCTAATAAGGCACAAGCCAACGCCGGCGGGGGGGCAGTGGTATAAATCGCTGTCGCCGCACGGTTTTCTAGCCACGCAATCAACGACTGTGAGCCAACCACCACCGCACCAGCCACCCCAGCCGCTTTACCCAACGTCGCCATTACCACCACCTGTTCAGGCAGTGGGCTGGTAGTTGATAACACCCCCTGTTCAAACAGGGTGCCTTTCCCTTCACCGAGCACACCAAAACCGTGGGCATCATCGATATACAGCCACGCCTGATAGTCTTCTGCCAACTGCAACAAATCCGCCAACGGTGCTTCATCACCATCCATGCTATACACCGCATCAACGGCAATCAGCTTGCACTTTGCGTCACTGTTGGCGAGTAAGTGGCGCAGCTGTGACATATCGTTATGGTGAAAGCGGTGTAGTTGGGCCCGCGATAGCTGGGCCGCCGCATTGAGCGAGGCATGATTAAGACGATCCGCAAAAATCGCATCGCCACGCCCAACTAAAGCCGGTATCACACCCACATTAGCCAAAAAACCATCGCCGAATAACAACCCAGCCTCGGCCTGTAGCCACTGCGCCAAAGCCTGTTCAAGTGTGGCATGGGGACGAAGATGCCCATTCACCAATGCTGAGGCCCCTGCCCCCGCGCCCCATTGCGCCGCCCCATGTTGGAGGGCGGCAACGACTTCGGGGTGATTGGCGAGGCCTAAATAGTCATTGCTTGCAAACGACAACAGCGCTTGATCTGCAGCACTCAGTACCCTGCCTTGTGGACTGTCTAAGATGTGGCGATGGCGTAGCCGATGAATGGCGGCAAGGTGGTCTAGGGCAGAGCTGAGTTCGGCAGGGGTGGGCATCTTTACATCACATCAAAACTATCCAACAAAACCAGACCTTTGGTGGCTAATAACAATGCTTTGCCATTAAGGCCATAGAGTATGGTGTTGGGAGGTAAATAAATATCCGGCAAAACATGGGCTGGAATTGGTTGGGCATAAATCCACACATCGGTCGGCAGTTGCTTCCCTCGGATCAATTTTTTCTGCCAACCATGGGGCAGGCCTTTGCTATGGGCTAGGCGTTTCTGTAAGCCGGGTGGCAGCCCATCGAAGTTACGCGGACGTGAGGCATCGAAATAATCAGGAAATTCTTTGGCAAATAGCATGATGTCAGTGCGGTGATGGCGCTGAAAACGCGGGATGCGCTGCATGGTAGGCATACTTTGCATCTCAACCATCGGCTGCATTTCCATCATGGGCTGCATTTGCTGCATCGGTGCCATGTCCCGTGCCCGAGGCTCACGCAAACTTGCCCCCGCGCCGACTTCCCAACCGCCGCCATGCTGTGGGTGATGTTCGGCTTCGCTATGGGTCTCACGCTGTGGCTTGCTGCTATAGCTGCGGCTGTGGACAGGGGGATTGGCAAACGCCAAGCTGGTGGACAGCGCCAATAAGGTCGCCAACACGGTGGATTTGGTCATGCGAGGTCTCCTCCTCTGAGATCACAAAAGCAATCCGTGCCGGCGTTCTGATTGACTGTCGGTTATGACAGTGGGCGCAAATCGAGCTTGGTCATCAGTTTTCGGTCGTGGTCTGATTCCGGATTGCCTGTTGTCAGCAGCTTTTCCCCGTAAAAGATCGAGTTAGCGCCGGCCATGAAACACAGTGCTTGCATCGCTTCTGGCATGTCGTGGCGGCCTGCTGACAGGCGAACATAGCTTTTAGGTAGGGTAATGCGTGCTACAGCAATGGTGCGGACAAATTCTGTCCAATCAAGGTCTTCGGCATCAGCCAGTGGTGTACCTTCGACTTTGACTAATTGGTTAATCGGTACCGATTCGGGTTGTGGATCGAGGTTGGCCAGCTGTGCAATCAAGCCTGCACGGTCTTGGCGCGTTTCATTCATCCCCACAATCCCACCACAACAGACATGCAAACCAGCATCGCGTACTTTGCCTAAAGTATTGATACGGTCTTCATATTGGCGCGTGTGAATAATATCGTTATATTTTTCCGGTGCGGTATCCAGATTGTGGTTGTAATAGTCGAGGCCAGCGTCTTTCAGTTGTTGGGCTTGGTTATCTTTCAACATCCCCAAGGTGGCACAGGTTTCTAAACCTAAAGCTTTCACGGCGCTGACCATTTCTTTCACCGCTTCGAGGTCTTGCTGTTTTGGCCCACGCCATGCCGCCCCCATACAAAAACGGCTTGCTCCACGTTCTTTCGCCGCCTGTGCTGCAGCCAATACCTCATCCAGCTCTAACAGCCCTTGTTTATCGACGCTACCGCTGTGATGAGCGGATTGTGGGCAATAGCCGCAGTCTTCTGGACAGCCACCGGTTTTGATCGACAGCAAGGTCGATAGTTGAATGGTTTGGGGATCGAAATGCTCACGGTGCACACTGGCGGCACGATAGACCAAATCTAAAAACGGCATATCGAATAAGGCTTCGATGTCGCTCACCTGCCATTGATTGGCCACAGGATGAGGTGTTGCGGGGGTCGCAAAACGAATGGGGGTCGCAGTAGTCATGGCAGCCAAATACAGAGAGAAGAAAATGCCTCAAGCATCGTCAGCTAGGGCGGCGCTGTCAAACCTATTTCTGAATTTTTTGAACAATAGCTTAAAAATTCATCAAACCTGTTTACTCTGTGGGCAACGCTGTCCAGATGACTTTTGCCCTGCCTGTGAACAGGACTGGCAACAACAACACCGCCTGTGCCCACAAAAAAACGTTGTACCTTTACAACAGATTGCCGCTGCCTTTCCCTACCAATGGCCACTGACCCGTCTCGTGCAACAATTTAAGTACCATCGTCAGCTCACGTTAGCCGCGCCTTTGGCCCGTTTAATGCACCGTTATTTGCCTCACTACCCCCCTGAGGCTTGCCCCGATTTTTTGGTACCAATTCCGCTACATCCACAGCGTTTTGCTAAAAGAGGCTTTAACCAAAGTGCTGAATTGGCCTTACAGCTAGGGCATTTGCGGCAAATTCCCGTTTCTTTTCAATGTCTGGCGCGTACAATCGCCACCCCAAGCCAAGTTGGTCTTACCGCACAACAACGGCAACACAATCTTGGTCATGCATTTGCTGTTCGCCACCCAGTTGCAGGGCAAAAAATTGTGTTGATTGATGATGTAATGACCACTGGTACCACCTTGGCTCAAGCAGCAAAAACGCTGTTAGAAGCAGGGGCAAAACAGGTTGACGCTTGGGTATTTGCCAGCACCCCTGCTCATTTTTCTTGACCAAGTCTTTGATAAACCGTAAAAATCGGCACGCTTTGTATGTTTACTGTTGTTTTGTACCAGCCGGAAATCCCGCCCAATACGGGCAATATCATTCGTCTATGCGCCAATTCCGGCTGTGAGCTGCACCTTGTAAAACCACTCGGTTTTCCCCTCGAAGACGCCAAATTACGGCGGGCGGGGCTGGATTATCACGAGTATGCGCAGATGGTCGTACATGAAGATTGGGCCAGTTGTCTCAAAGCACTTGAGGGACGGCGAATCTTTGCGTTTACCACCAAAGGCCAAGCCCGATTTGATCGGGTGGCGTATCAGGCAGGAGATGTCTTTCTCTTTGGCCCTGAATCGCGTGGTCTCCCTGCCGAGGTGCGAGACATCCTTCCTCAGGATCGTCAGCTTCGTCTTCCCATGCGGCCCCAAAGCCGCAGTATGAATTTATCGAATACGGTCGCTGTGGCCATATTTGAGGGATGGCGGCAGCTTGATTTTGCTGGAGGATGCTAAACCCAGTGAGCGATCTGTTTTTTACCCTGACGAGGTAGAGTCAACAGAGCAAAGCCTTGGCGCAGCCGCATAAGGAGCTCAACCGATGCAAGCTAGTATCCGATGGTTGTGCTTAGTGTTTGCTGTCAGTCTTTTGGCCGCTTGTGCCACCCCTCAAACGGGGAAAAAGACATCATCTGCCAGCATCCGCAAAGCACAAACACCTTCGCCTACCACTTCCATCCCCTCCCCATCTTCTGTCTCAGACGGTGGATATTTTCAAAATGACGGCCCGGCAGCATTTGCGCCGGTTAACCTTGATGCCGTCCCCGACGCTTTGCCTAAAGTCGAAGCGCTCAATCCGTGGGCAAATCGCCCTTACACTGCCCTTGGGCAAACTTTTGTGCCAGATACCACCGACCGCAGCTATCAAGCACGCGGCATGGCATCTTGGTATGGCAGACAATTTCATGGTCGCAAAACCTCATCAGGTGAGCCCTATGATATGTTTTCCATGAGTGCCGCCCATCCCACCCTGCCTATCCCGAGCTATGCCAAAGTCACCAATGTGCGCAATGGCAAATCGGTGATTGTCAGGATTAACGACAGGGGACCATTCCATAAAAGCCGTTTGATCGACTTGTCGTATGCCGCTGCCCATCGCTTGGACTATTTGGATAATGGTCGGGCGGAAGTGGTGGTGGAACGGGTGTTACCGACAGATGGCTTGGGGGACGATTTGCGCCGGACTGGTTTGGCAAAAATCAATCAAACCGATTCGCCACTTTCTCGCCCCGAAACCCTGCGTAGTGCGGATGGCAGTTCGGTCTTTCTCCAGCTCGGTGCCTTTAGCACTCATGTCAATGCGGAAATTTTCCGCAGCCGAATGCAAGGCCTGTTGGATGATCAAGATACCGAAGGTGAAGTGGAAATCGTCAACCACGATGGACTTTATAAAGTCCGCCTTGGCCCATTTATTACCGTCTCCCGTGCCCGCGATGTGGCACAACGGTTAAATGTGCAAACGGTCGTGATGCGTTAAAAAACGCCCCACACTAAAGTAAAAAAGCGCGCTTTGAGTGCGCTTTTTTTATTGCTGTGTGCCATTTGCGAGTCATAGCCAACATGGTAGATTGTCGGCCAACTGATTTCTGCAGATGTTTAATTAAGGATTCGATCAATGATTAGCGAAGCACAACAAACGCAACTGGTACAAATGGCAGTGGGACTGTTTAATGCTGCGCCGGGTGTCACCTACATGAATGACTTTGCCAAGAGTCTCAACGCAGGGAGTGATGTGGCTGGCTTGGCAAAGAGTTTGGTGAACTCCCCTGCTTTTACGGCGCTCTACCCACTATTTGATACCAATGGTCAATTTGCGACCAAATACATGAACAATCTGCTTGGCAACACGGTTTCGGTTGCTAATAAAGAGTGGGCAGCAAATTGGATGGCAGGGCAATTAAATGCAGGGATGTCGCGTGCGGATGCTGTGTTGACCACCTTGGTCACTCTGCTGGGTATCTCAAGCAGCGATCCCAATTGGGGATTGGCAGTGCAACAATTTAACAACCGTGTTGATGTGGCGAAATATTACACATTGACTAAAAACGGCAATGCCACCGACTTGGCCAGTTTGCAAGGCACGGTCGCCAGTGTTGGCAGCGATGCTGCAAGCGTTACACAGGCTAAAACACAAATTGATAACAGCATTACACCTGTTGTACCACGTTCGTATAGTTTAACTGCAGCTAATGCCGTGTTAAGTCACACCGGAACTGCAGTGAATGTCTCTCCTGCTGGTAACTTATCAAGCAACGACGACACCATCACAGCCAACAATGCTACAGTTTTGTCTGGGGCCACATTATTAGACAACAGCACCACCGATAACGACACCTTAAACATCACCTTATCGAGTGCAGTCAGTATGGCGCCCACGATCAACCGTATCGAAAATATCAATATCGAAAGCTATAACAGCGGTGAGATGAGTCTTGCTAACGTGGTCAATAGCAAGACGATTACGATTAAAGGCACATCTTTTATTGGCACTGGCGCTAGTTCAGGACAAAGCTTCACCCTCTCTGAGATAAACGGTGCCCAAAAATTCGATCTTGCCAGTGAGACCGGCGCTGTCGATAGTCTGACTTTCCAATTGGTTGCCACAGGGGATGCGGCTTTATTAGATGTAGGGAATGGTAATCTGGAAAATATCAACCTGAACGTTAGCAGCAACAGCAGCCTAACGCTTGCGGAGGGTACAAACGGTGGTAATGCAGCTAATGTGGTGATCAGTGGCACCGCTAACCTGACGCTGACCAATGCAGATACCACCGCCAATAATGTGATCAATGCCGCTTCTTTAACCGGTGTACTCAACTATACCCATGCAGGTACAGCACACAGCACCGTTTCTGTTACCGGTGGCAGTGGCAATGATAGCTTTGCCTTTGCTACGGATAAAATCAGCGCCACGACGACTGTAAATGGTGGGGCAGGGACTGATACCTTGAATTTGACTGGTAACGCGGCACAAACTGGGGTCAGTTTGGCTGGGTTGAGCAATCTTGAAACCATTGCAATTGCTAATACAACAACCGATGTTTCTCTTTCTACCACAGACAACGTCGTAGCAGCCGGTGCTGTGCTTAATGTCATTACAGCACAATCTACCGGCAAATTGACCTTCAATGGCAGTTTAGAAATTGATGGTGGCCGTTTTAGCATCATCGGAGGTGCCGGTGATGATTCATTGACTGGTGGAATTGCCGCAGATACTTTAAATGGTGCTGCTGGTAACGATAGCCTTGTTGGTGGTGCAGGGGCAGATATGCTCGCCGGCGGAGAAGGTGCTGATACTTTTGTGGGTGGTGAAGGTGCCGACACCTTGATTTTGAGTGAAATTGCAGCAGCACGTGATGTCGTAGTCTTAAGTCACGCAGGTCTTGATATGGTGTCGGGCTTTGCTAAAGGCGCTGGTGCAACCAATGACGTCATTCGCTTAAGTCTCGCTGCATTGGAAACTCCGAGTGCATTAGCTAATGGTGTAACAGTCAATATCAGTAGTGGGAATTCGACAGATCTTAATGCAAATGACACTGCCACCATTCTGACGGTAAATGGTTCTACGACTTTGACAGACGCGAACGTGCTCTATATTGCAGGGAACTATGCCACTGTTGACGCTTTAGTTGATAGTTTAGGGACAGGTGGTAGCAGCAACACAAATGCGCTGACAACCAATCAAGCTATGACCGCAGGTGAAGCGATCACAATTATGTGGAACGATAATAGCGGGGCTGCACATATTGGTTTGTTACGTTTCACTGCAAATGTTGCAACCAGTGCAGCCCTAGTTGATGGGAACGTAGTTGTGCATGATTTGGTGCAACTCGTTGGCATATCTGCGGCCGAGTTAGCTGGTGGTGCGGACACTGTCACAAATATTGGGTGGACCGCTTAAGTTCGTGAGCCCCTCAGATTGGATATGCCCCCTGAATTCTCTCAGGGGGTGGCTTGTTGTTACCCAATGCGCGGAAAGCCTCGGGCCCGAGGTCAAGAGCGCGGACGCTGAAGGCGTCCTAGTGTGATGGTTTGTATTCTTCAGATTATCTTTGAATATCAATCATCACATCACAACAGCTTGCTATAATTTCGTCATGGAAACCGTAAAAACCCTCAAACTCCGCATCAAAGACAAGCACGCGAAAGTGTTGCTGGCAATGGCGCGTGATGTGAATACGGTTTGGAATTTTTGCAACGAAACCCAGTATCGAAGTTTGCGCCGTTATACCAACAAACCGCAAGTTTGGTTATCAGGTTTTGATCTGCAAAAACTCACCAGTGGTTTTAGCAAGATCTTCGTTGGCAATGTGAACGCCAAAGCACTAGCACAAAC
>NZ_ATVC01000070.1 GCF_000420525.1 Aquaspirillum serpens DSM 68 | reverse complement strand
AAATCACATGCTTCATCTCACGATAGGATTGACCGCTTTCTAGTTGTTCGCTGATTAAACGTGAACTGTAATACAGACTTCGCTCTCCCCAATACGTCTGTTTCCGCACCTGAATTTCAATATTGTATTGCACGCCAAACCCGTCTTTCGCCAACACATCTAACACGATTTCTTTGGCGTGTAGGTCTTCACCAGAGATATTGGGGTTGAGAATATCAGTGATGGTAATCGGTGGTTGATCGTAACGGATGCTGTTAATCAAATCCGACAGCAATTCCGGTGATTGAGCAAAGAGACGTTTGAAGATGTAATCGTTCTTCGGGTCGAGTAACGGCAGCATGGTTGGGGCAGAGACGGAGAATAATACGGATGATTATAGTGGGGTGGATAAACATAGTGCATCCACCCAAAACAAACATGAAGCAACCAAATTAAAATGGTGGGGACAAGATTGACAGATGGGTATGGCGATGCAGTCAGTGGGCACAAAAGCGGTGCCCACGCTACGGGTTTGGCGGATGCGCTGCGCTTATCCGCCCTACGAGGGGTCAAACGTCAAAAATATCTTCCAAGCGTTGCGCTATCTACACCGCAGTTAAGACGGGGTATAGCCCAAGTTCGGCGCCAAATCCCGTTCTGCCTGCTCCACACTCACCCCACGCCGTTGGGCATAGCTTTCCACCTGATCTTTACTGATTTTGCCAACACCAAAATAACGGCTATCAGGATGACTAAAGTAGAAGCCCGACACCGCCGCTGTCGGTAACATAGCATACCCTTCGGTCAGGCTCATGCCAATCGCTGGGGCATCCAGCAAATCGAACAACTCACGTTTAACTGTATGGTCAGGGCAGGCAGGATAGCCGGGGGCAGGGCGGATGCCTTGGTATTTTTCCTCAATCAACGCCTCATTATCCAGCGCTTCACTGTTAGCATAGCCCCAGAACTCGGTGCGGACACGGTGATGCATCAATTCAGCAAACGCCTCAGCAAAACGGTCGGCCAATGCTTTTAACAGAATGGCAGAATAGTCATCATTGGCGGCTTCAAACTGTGCCACATGCTCATCAATCCCCAACCCTGCCGTGACCGCGAACACCCCGATATAGTCAGACACACCACTGTCTTTCGGTGCAATAAAGTCAGCTAATGCCCAATCGGGGTTTTGCTTGCCTTCTTTATCGGTTTTTACCAACTGTTGCCGCAACCCAACCCACGTCATCAAACGCTGTGAAGGATTTTCTGGCGAGTAAATTTCGATATCGTCATGGTTGACAGTATTGGCAGGGAATAAGCCAATCACGGCACTGGCTTGAATCCAATTCTCGGCAATAAGGCGCGCTAACATGGCCTGTGCGTCAGCCCATAAAGCGCGTGCCGATTCACCCACCACCTCATCTTGCAAAATCGCCGGATAACGCCCGTATAACTCCCAGCTTTGGAAGAATGGCGTCCAATCGATATAACGAGCAATCTCAGCCAAACCATATTGCTCAAAGCGGCGCACACCTAACCATGTTGGCACCGGCGGTGTGTATTGCGTCCAGTCAATGCGGTGGCGTTGTTGGCGCGCGTCTGCAATCGGTAACAGTTTGGCATCCCTACGCCCTTCAAAAATAGCGCGGGCCTTGGCGTAATCTTCAGCCACTTCATGCACAAACGGATCGCGCAGCGTATCAGATAACAAATTGGAACAGACACCAACGGCGCGGCTGGCATCGGGCACATACACCACCGGCCCTTGGTAATGCGGGGCAATCTTGACCGCAGTGTGAACACGGCTGGTGGTGGCGCCACCAATCAGCAACGGAATATCAAAACCCTGCCGTTGCATTTCTTTGGCGACATGGCTCATTTCTTCCAAACTCGGCGTAATCAACCCCGACAAACCAATGATGTCGGCTTTATGCTCGCGGGCAGCATCTAAGATGGTCTGACAGGGCACCATCACCCCTAAATCAATCACCTTATAGTTATTACAACGCAACACCACCCCAACGATATTCTTACCAATATCGTGCACATCACCTTTCACTGTGGCCATGATAATGGTGCCTTTGGCTGGGGCATCTTGCAGCCCCATCCGGATTTTTTCTTCCTCGATGAAAGGCTCAAGATAAGCCACCGCCGCTTTCATCACACGGGCAGATTTCACCACTTGCGGCAAAAACATCTTACCGGCGCCAAATAAATCCCCGACCACATTCATGCCATCCATCAATGGCCCTTCAATCACATGAATGGGGCGGGCACTCTTGGCGCGGACTTCTTCGGTGTCTTGCTCAATATAGGTGGTGATGCCTTTCACCAGCGCGTGTTCCAGTCGTTTTTCAACCGGCCATTCTCGCCACGCTAAATCCTCGCCTACCTTGCCAGCAACCGCATCGCCCTTAAATTTTTCTGCCAGCGTAATCAGATTCTCTGTTGGATCAGAACCATCAGCAGGGGTTTGCATCAGCACCACATCTTCAATCCGCGCCCGCAATTCGGCATCGACTTCGTCATAGACTTCCAACGCGCCAGCATTGACGATGCCCATGGTCATGCCGCGTTTGATGGCGTGGTACAGAAAGACCGCGTGAATTGCCTCGCGGACTTTATTATTGCCACGGAAGCTAAACGATACATTCGACACCCCACCCGAGATTTTGGCGTGCGGCAGGTTTTGTTTAATCCAACCGGTGGCTTCGATAAAGTCCAAACCATAGCGGGCGTGTTCGTCGATACCAGTGGCGACGGCAAAAATATTCGGGTCAAAAATAATGTCTTCAGGTGGAAAGCCGACTTCATCCACCAAAATGCGATAGCTCTTTTCACAAATTTCGATTTTGCGGGCGTAGGTATCGGCTTGGCCTTTTTCATCAAACGCCATCACAATCACCGCTGCCCCATAGCGGCGAATCAAAGTCGCTTGTTCAACAAATTTGTCTTTGCCTTCTTTCAACGAGATCGAATTGACGATCCCTTTGCCTTGAATGCATTTCAAACCGGCTTCGATGACTTCCCACTTCGAGGAGTCAATCATAATCGGGACCCGTGCAATATCCGGTTCTGCGGCAATCAAGTTCAGAAACCGCACCATCGCTGCATGGGCATCAAGCATCCCTTCATCCATATTGATGTCGATGATTTGGGCACCGTTTTCGACTTGTTGCCGTGCGACATCTAAGGCGGTGGCGTAGTCGCCATTTAAAATCAGCTTGGCAAAGGCGCGGCTGCCGGTCACATTGGTTCGCTCGCCGACGTTGACGAATAGATCACGGTCGCCAATGTTGAAAGGCTCAAGACCGCTTAAACGACATTTCTTTTCTAAGATCGGCAAGGGACGTGGGGCAAGATCTTTCACCGCCTGATAAATCGCCGCAATATGCTCGGGAGTTGTTCCACAGCAACCGCCGACAATATTCACCAAACCCGACTCTGCCCATTCGCGCACCTGTGGTGCCATCGCCTCGGGGGTGAGGTCGTAGCCACCAAACGCATTCGGTAAACCGGCATTGGCATGTACCGAGACATAAGTTGCCGACACCCGCGCCATTTCTTCGACATAGGGACGCAATAAATCGGGGCCGAGGGCACAGTTCAAGCCAAAGCTGATCGCGTCAGCGTGTTGCAAGCTGTTATAAAACGCTTCGGTGGTTTGTCCGGTTAGGGTGCGGCCAGATTGGTCGGTGATGGTGCCGGAAATCATCATCGGCAACCGTTCACATTCGGGGTGTTGATCAAAATATTGATGAATCGCGAACACCGCCGCTTTGGCATTGAGGGTGTCGAAAATGGTTTCGACCAACAGAATATCCGCGCCCCCTTTGACTAAACCATCGATGGCTTCGGTATAGCTGCTGACCAGTTGATCAAAACTGACATTGCGATAGCCAGGGTCGTTAACATCTGGGCTGATAGAACAGGTGCGGTTGGTGGGCCCTAACACCCCAGCACAAAAACGGGGTTTGGTCGGTTGTTGTGCGGTCTTTGCTACACACAACGCTTTTACCAGTTTGGCCGCTTCGTAGTTCATCTCCCATACCAAGCTTTCCATCTCATAATCGGCCATGGCGATTGAGGTGGCGTTGAAGGTGTTGGTTTCGATGATGTCAGCGCCGGCATCTAAATAGGCCTGATGAATCCCACCAATGATGTCAGGGCGAGTCAGCACTAACAAATCATTGTTACCCTTCACATCACAATGCCAATCTTTGAACCGTTCTCCGCGATAATCGGCTTCTTCCAAGCGATGACGTTGGATCATTGTGCCCATACCACCATCAAGAATCAAGATGTGGTCTGCTAATAGCTGAGTCAGGGTGGCGAGACGTGAGGGGGGCATGCGAGCTTCCTTGCGACAGTCGAAGAAAAGTGATGATTTTAACCCGATTGTGGCAAAAGCTCTTTTTTAAGCGAATTGCACCAGAAATCGTTGCGAATGGGTTTACGTCAGCGCGCAATCCGCGCTAGTCTTGTTGCTTTGCAAAACTCTCAAAGAGCATGATGATGCAGCGCCAGACTGATGATGTAAGAATCCGCGAGATTAAAGAACTTCTTCCTCCGATTGCCCATATCTACGAACTGCCAATCACCGATTCGGCCGCTGAACTGGTGTATGCCACGCGGACGGACATCGCTCGTTTATTGCGTGGTGAAGATGACCGTTTGTTGGTGGTGATTGGGCCTTGCTCTATTCACGACCCAAACGCCGCATTGGAATATGCAACCCGTTTGGCAGAATTGCGTGAGCAACATCAAAACGAATTAGTGGTGGTGATGCGGGTGTATTTTGAAAAACCGCGTACCACTGTCGGTTGGAAAGGGTTGATTAACGACCCTCATCTTGATGAGTCTTACGACATCAATGCTGGCTTACGCATGGCACGCCGCTTGTTGTTGGAGTTGAACAACCGTGGTATCCCTGCTGCGACCGAATACCTCGATATGATCACACCGCAATATATTGCTGACTTGATCTCGTGGGGTGCGATTGGCGCCCGCACGACCGAATCACAGGTGCACCGTGAATTGGCCTCTGGTTTGTCCTGTCCGGTTGGTTTCAAGAATGGCACTGATGGCAATTTACGGATTGCTGTGGATGCAATTCGCTCGGCCAGTCAGCCACACCATTTCTTATCGGTCACTAAGTCCGGCCATTCCGCTATCGTCGGCACCGGTGGCAACCCCGATTGCCATGTGATTTTGCGTGGTGGTAAAGAGCCAAACTATTCAGCCGAGCATGTACGCGCTGCTGCCGCTGAGTTGGCCGCTGTGGGCTTGCCACAGAAATTGATGGTCGATTTCAGCCATGCCAACAGCCGTAAAGATTACAAACGGCAAATGGAAGTGGCGCAAGATGTCGCCGCACAGTTAGCCGCCGGCGATCAGCATATTTTTGGTGTGATGGTGGAAAGTCATCTCAACGAAGGCCGTCAAGATTTGAAGGCTGGTTGTGATCCAAAAACCCTGAAATATGGTCAGTCGATCACCGATGCCTGCATCGGTTGGGCGGATACGGTTGATTTGTTGGCGATGCTAGCCGAAGGCGTCCGTGGCCGCCGGCAACAATCTGCTTAAGCTAGACTCACCTGCACTAAACAAAAACACCCCTAGCGTGAGCTGGGGGTGTTTTTTTATCTATAGCTGGGTCACTATTTACAGAACAGAATCCGGACCCGCTGATGAGCATCAGGTAGGTTAGACCTGAGCAGATACTCATTCAGTGCCAGATAACCGTGTACATTACGTGCGTCTTTGACCGCGTGTAGAAACTCCGGCCTGCCGATGAGTCCTGGATAGCAACCTAAGGCAATGCGACGATCGTCCCGTTCGATAAACATAGGGGTTTCGGGCGCCCACCCCTCTGAGCAGCGAAAACCATCCAATTCAAGACTAGAGCACAGTTGGGACAATGTTGCGGCCTGTACCTCGGGCTGGGAACAACACGGTTTCTCTCCACACACAGCATAGCGGAGAAGCGATGCGCCAAGCTTCCTATCCAAGCGTCCCTGAATATGCTGGTTATGGAAATGGTTGAGACATTCAGTGCATGATGTGTCACACGAGCAGCCTTCAAGGAGTTCTAGGGTGCCCTCTAAAATCTCCGAGAGGTTCTCAGCTACGACTTCGGCATATCCTGCACCACCCGAAAGGGTGTCGTACAGGAAGATATCCAACATCCTGGCCTCGCCCTGGAGTGCCGGCACAACGCGAAAACCAGAGCCAAACTCAGCCGGATCGAGGTCCAACTGCTTGTGGCGACTCGCCGCGAGCCGTAGGGCTTCAGCAATTGTATAGAGCGCATCCTCAAACACTCGCAGAGCCACTGTGTCGGCAGTGTCGGTCACAAGCGGAGCTTCAATCTTCAACCTCAACAGCAGCAGGTCGGTAGTGAAATCATGACCAAGAAGCACGCGCTGATACTCACCTGAGCATCGCTGCGGAATACCCTGTAACGGTCAAATTTTTTCGGACAGAGAGATAGGTTATTTGTTTGCGATATTCTGTTCGTAAACAGCTAGGGGCAAATAACCCAGTGTTAAATGCAATCGCAGATTATTGTAGAACGTCACGATGTAATCAGAGATATCGCGGATAGCCTCGTTATGATTGGCGTGGTCGCTTTACCAGACACGTTCCATCGTCAGATTCTTGAAACACCTTGGCGGCTGGCTTTAAGTTCCGCAGCTTGGTATCTGACAGTGCCATAACCCTCTCCCTTGTCTTAATGTGGCCCCTTAAAACCTGCTTGATTCTGGGCACATGGTTGATGCCTTTGGCACACCGTAGCATTCACACAGGCACACGATATCCCACAGTGGGCACATAACTGGGCACACATTCTGTTAGATTTCTGTGGAACATACAAGACTGCTACATAACAAAAAACCCGCATTGACGCGGGTTTCAGGGGGAAGGGTGGAACCTTTCGGAGGTCTCCGGAAGTCTCGCTATTTTCCGATACAAAACCGACTAAATATGACACCTAATAAGTCGTCAGCGGTAAATTCGCCAGTAATTTCCGAGAGGGCGTGTTGGGCGCGGCGGAGGTGTTCAGCGAACAGTTCTGCGGCAACCGCATACGCTTGTTGCGCCTGATCCAACTCAGTACGAGCACGGCGGATGGCATCCAAATGCCGTTCTCGCGCCAAGAATAGCCCTTCTGATTCACCTTGCCAGCCAACCATCTGCAAAATCTGCTGCCGCAACAAATCCAACCCTGCACCATGCTTCGCAGAAACCCGCACCGCGCTGATGCCGTCGCGCTCGGTGAGATCAGCTTTTTCACCCGATAAGTCGATTTTATTGTGTACCAATAAGCGCGGCAGTGCCGGTGGCAGCTTGGCAAGAATCGCCTGTTCGGCCTCACCTAAACCATGTGCCGCATCCACCAACAACAGAGCAAGATCAGCGCGGGTGATGGCGTGCCAAGTGCGTTCAATCCCGATTTGTTCTACTTTGTCCTCGGTATCACGCAAACCGGCGGTGTCGATGATATGCAGCGGCACCCCTTCCAAAACGATATGCTCGCGCACCGTGTCACGGGTGGTACCGGCGATATCGGTGACAATCGCGACCTCCTCCCCCGCCAAGGCATTGAGCAAACTCGATTTCCCTACATTCGGTTGCCCAATCAACACCACATGCAACCCCTCGCGCAACATCGCCCCTTGTGTGGCGGTGGCTAAGACACGGTCGAGTTGCTGTTGCACCTGCTGTAAGCGTGCCAAGGCACCGGCTTTTTCCAGCCATTCAACATCATCTTCTTCCGGAAAATCTAAGGTGGCCTCAGTCAACATCCGCAGCTGAATTAGCTCATCGACCAAGCGATGAATTTCATCAGAAAATGCCCCTTTCAGCGATTTAACAGCAGAACGGGCAGCGGCTTCGCTTTGGGCATCGATCAGATCGACCACACTCTCGGCCTGTGCCAAGTCGATTTTGTCGTTTAAGAACGCACGGCGGGTAAATTCCCCTGGCTCGGCTAAACGACAGCCCAACTCAACACAACGCCGCAACAACATATTGAGAATCACCGGCCCACCGTGGCCTTGCAATTCCAAAACATCCTCGCCGGTGAAAGAATGCGGCGCGGGAAAATACAACAACAGACCGTTATCTAACACACTGCCATCAGCAGCAAAAAAATCGGTATATAAAGCACGACGAGGGGTCGGCGTTTTACCGCCACTGATGGCGTGAGCCAAGGGCAACAAGTCACGACCCGACACCCGAATCACGCCCACCCCACCACGGCCTGCCGCCGTGGCAATGGCGGCAATGGTGACTGTTGGATAGCGGCTCATGGCTTAGGCTGCCACAGGTGTCGGGGGCACATCGGCCATACCGGCATGACGCAATAAGGCATCAATGGTCGGCGCACGACCACGGAACGCGGTGAACGAATCTAACGCAGGACGCGACCCACCCACGGCCAACACTTCTTGCCAGAAACGTTGACCGGTTTCTGCATTCGCACCGCCGGTTTCCTCAAAGGCAGAATAGGCATCAGCGGATAACACCTCAGCCCATTTATAGCTGTAATAGCCAGCCGCATAACCACCAGCAAAAATATGGCTGAAACTGTTGGCAAAACGGTTCCAAATGGGGGGAATATTGACGGCGACTTCTTGCCGTACTTCGGCCAGCAGTGCCTCCCAATCACCCTGTTCGGGATCAAAAGCACTGTGCAGCAGCATATCAAACAGCGAAAATTCAATTTGTCGTACTGTCATCATGCCGCTTTGGAAGTTTTTAGCCGCCAGCATCTTATCGAACAACGCACGCGGTAATGGCTCACCACTGTCAACATGGGCCGTCATGCCTTGCAACACGTCCCATTCCCAACAGAAATTCTCCATAAACTGGCTGGGCAGCTCGACCGCATCCCATTCCACGCCATTGATACCAGAGACTGACAGCTCATCCACTTGGGTCAACAGATGATGTAAACCGTGGCCAAACTCATGGAACAGCGTAATCACTTCATCATGGGTAAACAGCGCCGGTTTATCACCAATCGGTGCGGTAAAGTTACACACCATATACGCCACGGGTGTTTGTACTCCCTCGGCAGTCAAGCGGCGGCCACGGGCATCATCCATCCACGCCCCACCGCGTTTTTGTGGTCGAGCATATAAATCAAACCAGAATTGACCAATGCGTTCTCCCTCGCGCTGTACATCAAAAAAGCGCACATCGGGATGCCATGTCTGGCTGTCACTCGGCACAACATCAACCCCATACAAGGTTTTCACCACGCCAAATAAACCCGCCAAAACTTTAGGTTCGGGGAAATATTGCTTCACTTCTTGTTCAGAAAACGCGTAGCGTGCCACCCGTAATTTTTCGCTGGCATAGGCAATATCCCATGCCTGTAAGCTCTCTAGCCCTAATTCTTGTTGTGCAAAAGCTTCGAGTTGTTGTCGATCTTGTACCGCAAAAGGTTTGGCGCGTTGTGCTAAATCGCGCAAGAAACTCACCACTTCAGCTGGGTTCTGCGCCATTTTGCTGACCAAAGACAGTTCAGCGTAATTTGCAAAACCTAACATCCGTGCTTCTTCTGCCCGCAGTTGCAAAATTTCACGGATTAACGGCGCATTGTCCCATTCTGGTTTACCAAATTCAGAGGCGCGGGTGGAGTAGGCACGATAGAGTTGTTCACGCAATGCACGGTTGTCGGCATATTGTGCAATCGGGAAATAGAACGGGAATTGCAGAGTGATTTTATAGCCAGTTTTGCTATCGGCCTGTGCAGCGGCGGCAAACATGGCGAGGCTGTCTTCAGGGACGCCTGCTAACTCATTGACATCGTCGATATACAGAGCAAAGTCGTCAGTGGCATCGAGCACGTTTTGGCTAAAGGTCGAACTGAGTTCGGCCAACCGCAGTTGAATTTCTGTAAAGCGGGGTTTGTCCGCCTCGGGCAATTCTGCCCCTGACAATCGAAAATCACGCAGTTCATGTTGAATGATGGTTTGCTGGGCAGGGGGCAGCTGAGCAAATTCGGGGCTGGCAGCCAAGGCCTTATATTTCTCGAACAACGCTAAATTTTGCCCCAACTCGCTGTAAAACTCAGAAATTTTCGGCAAATTGGCATTATAAGCCTCACGTAAAGCTGGGGTGTTCACCACTGCGTGTAAATGCCCCACTGGTCCCCAGACCTTGCCGATTTTTTCAGTGGCATCGGTTAAAGGCAGCACAAAATCCTGCCAAGTGGCCGGTGTGGTGTCTGCCGTCAGTTGGCTGACCACCTCTCGGGCTGCGGCTAAAACAGCCTCGACAGCCGGTGTGATCTGTTCTGCCTGAATCGCGGCAAAGGGGGGCAGGTCTGCATAGTCTAATAAGGGATTGGCTGTGCTCATGGCGTGAGGCTCTCTACAGTTACAGGTATGATGGCTGTTTTCGTGTTGCTGTCGTGACAGCAAGATTTAAGCCAAATGGGGGGCAAATAGTGAATCGCAACATTCGAACTTTTGATGGCATCACACCACGGGTGGCAGCATCCTGTTTTATTGATGATACCGCGCTGGTGATTGGTGATTGTGAGTTGGGTGAGGATTGCTCGGTGTGGCCAATGGCGGTGATTCGTGCCGATGTTAATTGGGTCAAAATTGGGGCACGCACCAATATCCAAGATTTTGCCATGCTACATCAAAGCCACCGCCGGCCACCGCAAGACCCCGAAGGTGCGCCCTTAACCATCGGTGATGATGTCACCATCGGTCACCACGTCACATTACATGGTTGCACCATTGGTAATCAGGTGTTAGTGGGCATTGGTTCAATCGTGCTCGACCGCGCCATTATTGAAGATCAGGTGATGGTTGGAGCCAATAGTTTGGTTCCACCCGGAAAGCGTTTGGAGTCGGGTTGGTTGTATATGGGTAGCCCTGTGAAACAGGTGCGCCGTTTAACAGAACAAGAGTTGGCTTTTTTTAGTTATTCGGCGGCGCATTATGTGCGTTTGGCGGCAAAACATCGTGCCGCTGGTGAGTAGATTTTGTGGCAAAATCCTAAACATTGTTTAGGATTATTAACACACGAAAGCACAACACCATGAGCAAGCTGACGGGCGTGGCCCTCACCGCTGTGTCAGGTGCTGCCTTTGGCAGCATGTCGATTCTGACGAAATTTGTTTACGCCGAAGGGGTGACGCCAACCAGTTTGCTGTTGTTGCGTTTTTCCATCGCCAGCCTGTGTTTATTACCCCTATTGTGGTGGCAAAAACTGCCCTTGCCGCGTGGCAAACAGCTGCTGGCATTTATCTTTATGGGCGGTGTGCTCTACACCGCTGAAGCGCAGGCGTTCTTTATTGCTTTGAAATACGCCTCTGCTGGTTTGGTGGGGTTGTTGTTATATCTCTTTCCCGCGCTGGTGATGTTGCTGTCGGCGGTATTGTTCAAAGAAAAAATCACACGGCGCAAATTGCTCGCGCTGTCGCTGGCTTCGCTGGGTTTAATTGTTACCATCGGTTTTGATGTCAGCGGCCAGCCATTGGGGATTGCCTTGGGTGTGTTGGCGGCCATGTTATATGCCGTCTATTCCATTATTGGCGAAAAGTTTGGTGGGCGGACACATCCCATTGCGGCGGCTTTTGTGGTGATGGCCTCGGCGGCGGTGTGCCATATTGGTTTGGTCGCCATCCAAGGCTGGCACCCACCGCAAACGGCCTCGGGGTGGAGTGCGATGGTGGCCATTGCTATTTTATGTACCGTGATTGCCATCATTTGTTATTTGGCTGGCATTGCGATTATCGGCGCCACACAGGCGGCGCTGGTTTCGACGGTTGAACCGATTGTGACGTTGGTGTTAGCGGCTTTGGTGTTAGGTGAAGTTGCAACACCGATGCAATGGTTAGGCGGTGGGCTGATTATTGCGGGGGTGATCGTGTTAACCTTAAAAATCCCTACACGACGGGCCATTTTGAACGAAATTCACGATTGATGACGATTGATGACCTTAAGTTTGGCTAAGATGCAGATTGGTTTCAGCAACAAGAGGAGAACGGCATGTATAAAAATATCATGGTGGCAGTCGATCACAGTCCACAAAGCCCACAGGTTTTAGACGAAGCGATCAAACTCGCTAAGATGTCGGGGGCGCGTTTGCATGTGGTGACCATTGCCAATTTATATGAGTTTGCTTTTGATGAGGCAGGACGGCGTGATGAAGGCCGTTTGCAAGTGCAGGCCGAAAGCAAAGCACGGCAAGTGTTAGAGCCACATCTGATTCGCGCAGAGCAAGAAGGCGTCAATGTATCGGC
This sequence comes from Aquaspirillum serpens DSM 68, assembly GCF_000420525.1. Lineage (GTDB taxonomy): Bacteria > Pseudomonadota > Gammaproteobacteria > Burkholderiales > Aquaspirillaceae > Aquaspirillum > Aquaspirillum serpens. Next base: position 817 of record NZ_ATVC01000070.1, on the reverse strand, counting down.
ACATCCGGTGGTCAGTTGGGGCGCCGGCGAGGAAATCGCCAAAGCCTTGATCAACGAAGCCCAAGATAGTGATGCCGAGGTGTTGGTGATGGGCACTCATGGCCGGACAGGATTAGCCCATCTGTTCCTCGGCAGCGTCGCCGAAGCCGTCATCCGCAGCGCCCCGATGCCAGTGCTCATCCTCCGCAGTCCAGACCGGCATTGATGCAAAGTAGGTTAAGACAGGTGTTCTCCACACCTGTCTTCTCTATTAGCAGCAATCATCCAACTGCGACACGAGATCGGACAGCACACCTTCAACATCCAAGTGTTCTTCTTGCAAATCCAGCAAATCATGCCGTGAACGCTCAATGATGTCTTTAATGGCAATTTCTTGGACTTCACGCAGATCAAAACAGTGAATCAAACTTTCCAAAGAGTTGGTCATGGTTTGCAACGTGGTTTCACCACGGCAACGCTGTTGCGTTGACATCCTCCCCTCTCTAAAGAGCGGGGATTCCTACGGCGCTTTGGTCTAGACACAGGCCAAAGTCGCTTCGGTGGGTTCCTGCTGCTGGCGGCATTACGGCACCACTCACTTCACAGGCGAACTGGGTATGTCCTACCCTTTTGTTGTTTATGCGGCAGCTAAGATAGCTTGGCCGCGTGTTAAAACATTGATTGCACCGACGACATCGGCGTGGTTTTCATAGCCGCATTGCACACATTGAAACTGTGCTTGTGTTTGGCGGTTTTCAGCTGAGATATGACCACAGCTTGGGCAAGTGCGGCTGGTATTTTGTGGTGGTACGGCGATGAGATGACCACCGTTCCACGC